>CAZWBN010000084.1:0-7625 GCA_964632095.1 uncultured Clostridia bacterium
AAAGTAGTTGACGCAAGCGATTCTGTGTTTTCAATTTTTCAGCCCATTTATCCACCTTTAAATTTTCATGGGGTAAAAGTGGAAAATCGCTCTTTATTTCATCGAGAGTATATAAATATATTAAAATGGGAGGCTAATCCTAAAAATAAAAATATTGTGAAATATAAAATATATCAGATTGAAGGAAATAATCAAAAATTGTTGGTTGAATTGAACGCAAACATATATGAGTATTTTCATAGAAATGTTGAAAAAAGTAAAAAATACATTTATGCTATTGTCTCAGTAGATGAGGAAAATGAAGAAAGTTTTCCAGTCTATACGACTGTGGAGTAATTTAATTTTATTAAAATTTATTAAAAGGATGGGGGTAAAAATGAGAAGCAAACGATTTATTAAGCTTTCATTTATTATAATGCTTGTAATTTTTATCAATACTAATATTTTTTCCAACAATGAAGAGTTTAAAGTTGAAAGTTTTTTAAAAAGTTTTGTTTTTAGAGGATTAGGACCTTATAGATGTGGTTCATGGGTGACAGGTTTTGCAATCCCGGAGAAACCGCTTAAAGCCCATCTCTATACTTTTTATGTTGCAACAAGAAATGGAGGTGTATGGAAAACTACAAATAATGGCACAACTTTTGAGCCAATTTTTGATGAGCAGAGGTACCTATCCATTGGGGCAATTGCTTTAGCTCCATCAAATCCCGAAGTTGTATGGGTTGGAACAGGAGAAGCATACAATGCACGTTCGTCCAATCGAGGAAATGGTGTTTATAAATCAGAAGATGGGGGCAAGACATGGAAACATATGGGGCTTGAAGATACACATCATATTGCAAAAATAATTATTCACCCTGAAAATCCAAACATAGTGTATGTAGCTGCAATGGGGCATTTATTCACTCCGAACAAAGAAAGAGGATTATTTAAAACCACAGATGGAGGAAAAACATGGAAAAAAATTTTATATGTAAATGAAAGCACAGGCGTAATAGATTTGGTAATAAATCCATTAAATCCCGATATACTTTATGCAGCAACCTACGAGATGATGAGGCGACCTTGGGAACTTAAAAGGGGAGGTCCAGGAAGCGGGATATACAAAACTACCGATGGAGGAAGAACATGGCAGAAACTTACAAATGGTCTCCCATCGGGAAAAGTAGGACGTATTGGCATTGATATTTATCTAAAAAATCCAAATATTTTATACGCTATTGTTGAAAATCTTAATAAAGGAACTCCTTTCGGTGAAGTTTATAGAACAGATGATGCAGGAAGGACTTGGAAAAGGGTTAGTCCTCCTGAAATTAATTTAAGCGAGAAAGCTCCTTACTCTTTTAATCAAATTCGAATAGATCCAACTGATGACAAAAAGATCTATGTCTTGGGAATCACACTTGCAAATTCTACGGACGGAGGAAAGACATGGCATGATGTGAAGTGGCCTCCAAAGAGACTTTTTTCTAAAGCTTTTGGAGATGTTAGAACTTTATGGATTGATCCACTAAATCCTGATCGTATATTTTTTGGAAGTGATGGAGGAGTTTTTATATCTTATGATGGTGGAAAAACTTGTGATCATTATTATAATCTTCCTTTAGGAGAATTCTATGCAGTTGGGGTGGATATGGATGAGCCTTACAATATTTATGGAGGCTTACAAGATCATGACTCATGGAAAGGTCCGAGTAATGGTTGGTCAGGGAGAATAACTATTTCAGACTGGGTTACTGTTGGAATACAAGATGGAATGTATAATCAAGTTGACCCTATTTGCAGTCGCTGGCTTTATAATACTTTCCAATTTGGAGGACATCGAAGGGTGGACCAAAGACTTGGAATCGCAAAGAATATAATGCCTAAAAGGGAAAAGGGAAAAGAACCTTATCGTTTTAACTGGACACCTCCTCTTATTATTTCTCCGCATAATAGCTCAATTATTTATACAGGTGCTCAAGTGCTACTTCGATCGCTTGATAGAGGAGAACACTGGGAAGAAATAAGTCCTGACTTAACAACAAATGATAGAGAAAAAATTAAGGCTGGCGGAAGAGAAATACATTATTGCACAATAACAACAATTTCAGAATCACCACTTAAGCCTGGTTTGATATGGGTAGGAACAGATGACGGAAAAGTTTGGATAACTAAAAATGGTGGAGTGGATTGGATTGATCTTACAGAAAACTTAACAAAAGCAGGAGCTCCAATAAATTACAATGTTAGTCGTGTTTTTGCTTCTTATCATAATCCTGGGACAGCATATGTTACAAAATCAGGTTTTAAATGGGACGATTTTAGACCTTTTGTATTTAAAACAACAGATTACGGTAAAACATGGATATCTATTTCAAATAATCTTCCCGAATTTCCTGTTAATGTTATTATTGAAGATAGAAAAAATCCTAATCTTCTTTTCGTGGGAACTGATAGCGGGCTATATGTTTCTATAAATGGAGGAAAAAAATGGTTTCCGATGAAAAATAATTTACCATGGGTAAAAATAACAGATCTTATAATTCATCCAAGAGATAATGATCTTATAGTGGCTACTTACGGACGAGGGCTTTTTATAACTGATATTACTCCTCTTCAGCAGTTAAATGAAGAAATATTAGAGAAAGAAATTTATTTCTTTGATATCGAATCGAAAAATCAATATGTAACAAGAGGATGGGGAAATTATCACCTTTATGGAGATAGACATATTTTCACACCTAATGAACCTAATGCCATAGTTATTAATTACTATCTTAGAGATAAGACTTCAAAGGAGGTTAAAATAATTATTAAAAATTTATATGGAGAAATAGTGAAAGAACTAACCGGAAAAGGGGAGAGGGGTTTAAATACGGTTCTTTGGAATATGAGAGGAAAAAATAATGAACTTGTAGAGCCTGGGGTGTATCAAATCATTCTTAAAATTGGTGAAAAGGTTTTTACAAAAAAAGCTATGATAAGGAAAAGAATAGCTTGGGAAATAGGTCCAAGGACTATTACGATAAAATAATCAATAATTTATGAGGAGGAAAAAATGAAGTACAGAAGAATTCCTTTAATTTTGATATCTTGCTTTCTTTTGATTTCAGGATTTCAGAATAATAAAAAAATTACTATTGGAGTCGAAGATTATAAATTAGCGGAAAGTTTTTTGCGGAAAAATCTTGAAAAGAAAGTTTTTCACCTCGAAGTTATCCCTAACTGGATAAAAAAATCATCCAATTTTTGGTACAGGGTGAACACACGGGAAGGTGAGAAGTTTTTCATAGTTGACCCAGAAAAAAGAATTAAAAAAGAAGCTTTTGATCACGAAAAATTATTAAACCTCCTTTCTGCAAAAACAGGGAAGAAATATCCAAGAACTCCACTTCCTTTTAAATCTATAAAATTTATTGATGAGAAAAAAATAGAATTTGAATTAGAGGGAAAAATTTGGACACTCAATATCGAGACATATGAACTCTCATACAGAATAAAGGAAGAGAAAGAAGAAAAACTTGAAAAAATTTCTCCTGATGGGAAATGGATTGCATTTACTAAGAATTACAATCTTTTTATCCGATCTGCAGATGGAAATAATACTATTCAATTAAGTGAAGATGGAAGAAGAAATTTTGAATATGCCTCCTATCTTGGATGGTATGATTTAATTGAAGGAGAAAATGGAGAGAGACCTAAAAGATTCTGGGTAGAGTGGTCTCCAGATTCAAAGAAAATTTTTACCCAGATAGTGGACCTTCGTAAAGCAAGAAAAATGTATCTTCTTCAATCTGTTAATGAAACCTTCCGCTCAAAATTATTTTCTTATTATAGAGGTTCTCCTGGAGATGAAAACATAGTTTATTATATTCCAGTTATTTTTGATATTGAGAAGAGAAAAGAAATAAGAATTGATATAGAACCTGTTCCCCATTTTATTGGTTTAGATATCTTCTGGTTAAAAGATTCAAATAAACTCTATGCTTTAAAATTTGATAGAGGTTATAAAGGAGTAAATATATATGAAATTAATTCAGACACAGGGAAAGCAAAGATTATAATTCGTGATGAAAATAAGACTTATGTTGATACTGCACTCTTTAGATGGAGAATTCTTCCAAAATCTAAAAAAATACTTATAACCTCAGAAAGGGATGGTTGGAATCATATTTATCTTTTCAATTTAGACAATGGAAAACTTGAAAATCAGGTTACAAAAGGGAATTATGTGGTTCTTGATATCGAGTGGGTAGATGAAGAAAATCAGGAAGTTTATTTTACTGCTTGTGGAAGAGAGAAAGATGAAGATCCTTATTTTGTTCATCTTTATAAAGTTAATTTTGACGGTTCTAATTTAATAAATCTTACACCTGAACATACTTACCATGAAATTTATATTTCTCCTGATAAAAAATATTTTATTGATAATTTTTCGAGAGTAGACCTCCCAACTAAGTCTTTCCTTAGGCTTCTTAAAAATGGGGAAACAATTATGAAACTCGGAGAAGCTGATATTGAGGAAATACTGAAAATGGGTTGGAAATATCCTGAGCCTTTTAAAGTAAAAGCTGAGGATGGAATTACTGATATTTATGGATTGATATGGAGACCGATTAAATTTGACTCTTCTGTGAAATACCCGATTATTGATTGTAGTTATACTGGTCCACAAGCTGTTAATACTCCAAAAACATTTAAAAGAGCTTTATTTCATCCCAATACTTCACTTTCACAGCTTCAATTTATATGCATTACTGTTGATGGAAGAGGGACTGCAAGACGCTCTAAAAGATTTCATGATTATTCCTATAATAATTTAGGGGGAGGCTGTTTAGACCATGTAAAGGCTATAAAGGAACTTGCAAAAAGATATTATTATATTGACATTAATAAAGTTGGGATTTACGGACATTCAGCCGGTGGATATGACACTGTTCACGCTCTTCTTAAATGGCCCGATTTTTTCAAAGTTGGAGTTTCTTCATCAGGGAATCATGATCATAGAATGGCTAAGGCATGGTGGCCTGAACAGTATATGGGATATCCTGTTGGTGATTATTATAATGAGCAATCAAATATTACACTGGCTGGTAATTTGAAAGGTAAGCTTCTTTTAGTTCATGGAGAAATGGATGAAAATGTGAATCCCTCAGCTACTTTAAGACTTGTTGATGCCTTGATAAAAAATAATAAAGATTTTGATTTGTTGATTCTCCCTAATACACATCATAGATATAAAGGGATATATGCCAATTATTTTACAAAGAAAAAATGGGATTATTTTGTAAAAAATCTTCATGGAATTGATCCCCCCTTATTTTATTTAGGAGGTGATTTCTAATGAAGATTTTAAGAAAATTAAAAAGTATAGCTTTGTTTTTCATCGTTTTTTTGTTCATTATTTTCTATTGGGTAGAAGGAAAAGAGGAAAAGACAGAGTATCTAATTATAACTGGTGCAAGATTAATTGATGGAAGTGGCTCCCTACCTAAGGAAAATATGGTAATTGTTATTGCAAATGATAAATTTGAAAAAATAGGTCCTGAAGGAAAAATTTCCATTCCTAAGAGAGCAAGGGTAATTGATGTCAAAGGGAAAACAGTGATCCCTGGATTAATTGATGCTCATGTTCATTTTACTTATCCCCCTAAGGAAGAGGAATTTTATGTTTATAATGATTCCATTGCTTCATTCCGTGCGGTTCATTTTCTTAATCAATATCTAATGGTTGGAGTAACAACTGTAAGAGATGTGTGCTCTTATAATAATGTAGGAATTATGGCAAAGAAAGCATTTAAAGAAAAGTTATTTATTGGTTCTCGTCCAATTGTTGTGGGTCAGGGAATAACCTGTACTGGAGGACATGGAACAGAAGGTAGCAGAACTGGTATAGCAGTAGAAGTAGACGGCCCCGCAAATTTTCGGAAAGCTGTAAGAGAACAGCTTAGAAGAGGTGCAGACTTAATAAAAATATTACCTCCCTATTCCCGTGAAGAGATTAAAGCTGCAATAGAAGAAACACATGCCTGGGAAAGATTTGTTACAGTCCATTCAGGAGTATTCAAAAAACAATATGATTTTGTGAGATGGGCAGTAGAATTTGGAGCTGATTGCATAGAACATGCTTATGCTATTCCAGATGATGTTATTAAGTTAATGGCTAAAAAAGGTGTTTATTGTGTTCCAACACTTTCTGTTCTCTTGACATTAGGGGAGGAGACTAAAAAGAAAGGTCCAGAATGGGAATGGAAAGCAAAAAAATATTTTGAATGCATTGAGATTTTTAAGAAAATGAAAAGAGCAGGTGTAAAAATGGGAATTGGAACTGATTATATAGGCAAATATATGTCAGCTTATCCATGGGTATATTTTGATGAAATTGAAAAATTTGTTGAATTTGGTTATACACCTATGGAAGCAATTATGGCTGCAACTAAGATTAACGCTGAAATCTGTGACGCATCGGATAAACTGGGAACTATTGAAAAAGGGAAATTAGCAGACTTATTGGTTTTAGGTGAAGATCCTTTAAAGGACATAAGAAATCTTCGAAAAGTTAAATTAATCATTCAAGGAGGAAAAATTATTAAAAACACATTATAAAATAGGGAGGAAATATGAAAATAACAAGGATTGATGTTTATCAGATTCCCTACAGATTGTTAGACGAAAAATATGCATGGGCAAAAGGACATTTTGTTAGTTCATTTTTATCCACGATTGTCAAAATTTCTACAGATGAAGGGCTTACTGGTTATGGAGAAGTTTGCCCCCTCGGTTCAACATATATGGAAGCTTATTCAGAGGGAATACCGAAAGGAATTGAAAAATTGGGACCCGCTCTTATAGGCAAAGATCCCCGTCAAATTAATGCAATAAATTCTCTTATGGATTCAATATTAAAAGGACATAATTACATTAAATCCCCAATTGATATTGCTTGTTGGGATATTTTTGGAAAAGCTGTAGGTCTTCCTGTTTGTACTCTTTTAGGTGGGAAGATGATGGATAATTATCTTCTTTATAGGGCAATTTCTCAGGGTTCTCCAGAAGAAATGGCAAATAAAGTAGCTAGATTTAAAAAAGAAGGATATACCCGTTTTCAACTTAAAGTAGGAGGTAATCCTGATGAGGATATAAAACGAATTAAGGCTGTGCTTGAAGTTATTCAATCCGAAGATATAGTTATTGCAGATGCAAATACGGGATGGCTATCATGCGAAGCTCTTAAAGTGGTTAATGCTTTTAAAGGGGGCGAGGTTTACATTGAACAACCATGTGCAAGTCTCGAAGAGTGTTTAATAATCCGCCAGTATACAAGTTCACCTTTTGTTTTAGATGAGATAATTACTGGAGTCCCGTCTCTTTTAAGAGCTCATGGTCATCAAGCTATGGATATTGTTAATCTTAAAATTTCACGAATTGGAGGTTTAACAAAAACAAAGCAACTCCGTGATTTATGTCAATCTCTTGGAATTGCAATGACAATAGAAGATAGTTGGGGAGGTGATATTGCAACAACAGCAATCGCACACCTTGTAGGTAGCACAGACCCTAAATATTTCTTCACTTCAACTGATTTTAATAGCTACATTGACATTCAAATAGCTGAAGATGCACCCAGAAGAGAGAAGGGAAAG
>CAZWBN010000085.1:0-7489 GCA_964632095.1 uncultured Clostridia bacterium
TTGTACCCTATATTTATAATTCTTCCCCACTTTCTTTTTCTCATTCCAGGAATTACAGCTTTTGAACAGAAAAAAGCACTGTACAAATTGCCTTTAATTATATAATCCCATTCCTCGGGTTTAATTTTTTCCCATTTTTTATAAATGAATGGACCAAAGTTATTTATTAAAATGTCAATTTTTCCCATTTCATCTTCAATCTTGCTTATAAATTCTGAAATTTCTTCCTGATTTAGTAAATTTGCCTGATAAATTTCCGCATTATTTCCAATTTCCTTTTTTAATTTTTCCGCAGGTCTCTTGTGTTCAAAATAATGAATAGCAATCTTTGCTCCTTTTTCAGCCAGTGCTAAACTTATTTCTCTCCCTAAACCTCTATTGCCACCGGTTACTAATGCGACCTTTCCTTTTAACATTAATTTGATTATAATAAATTTTCACAAATAAGATAAGAGGTTAAAATGAAAAAAATATTATTTCTGATAATTATTTTTCCTTTTTTATTATCCTGTGTAATAGTGATCGAAAATCCTGTTGGACCTCCCACATTTCGTGCTTATAAAAGTTATCACAAGGAAGTATCTTTCAAATCAGGAAATATGATTTGCATAAGAAATGGTTTTGGAGATATTGAGATTCAAGGCTGGGATGAGGAAAAGGTGGAGGTTGTTGCGACTATTTCGCCAAGATTGACTTATAAAAGAAGGGCTTATTTTTACGAAATAAATCGAAACTCCCCAAAAATTAAACTGGATGAATTCGAGGATTTTTTGAAAATAGAAACAGAATACAGGGAGATTCCTGAAGAAGAATTTTTAGTGGATTATAGTTTAAATGTGCCTCATTTTGTGATAGCAGAGGAAATAAATAATGTTGAGGGGGATATTTTTATCTCTGATATATATGGAGAAATAAGTGTTGAGCTCATTAGAGGTGATGTTCGAGTTGAAAATTTCTCCGGTTCACTGAATATTTCGGTTGAGGAGGGTTTAATCAAAACAAGTTTACACGATTTGAGGGAAGATGACCAGATAAGAATTACAGATAAAAAAGGAGATATTATTGTTTTTCTTGAGCCTGAAGCAGATTTCTTAATAGATGCAAAGACTCCAAACGGAAGAATAGAATGTGAGTTTTTAGTGAAAAAGAGTTCATCTGATAAAGAATTGAAGTATAAGGTTGGGAAAGGGGGAGCCATTTTGTCCTTGATTACATTTGATGGGAATATTGAAATAAGAAAATTGTAATTTAATCTAATAGTTCTTTTATGAAATTGGGAAGAGTAAAAGAAGCAAAATGTATATCTTTATTATAATATTTTAAATTTGGGGGAGGCTGTCTTTTAAGTTCAAGAGGGTTAACATTTTCAGATAAATAGACAAAAGACCAGATTCCACTTGGATATGTTGGAACAGGTGAAATATAAAATTTAACAGTTTTATAAATTTCTTTGAAACATTTGTTTAATTTCTTAATAATATTCTGATGATAAAAGGGAGAGCCTGTTTGAGATACTATAACCCCATTTTCATTAATTATTTTCTTTAATGAATTATAAAAATCTTCTCCAAAAAGAGCTTTTGATGGACCCACTGGGTCAGATGAATCCACTATTATAATATCAAATCTTTCATCCAAGCTCTTTATATATTCTGCGCCATTGGCAATTACTATTTTGACTCTTTTATCCTCAAATGAGGAACTCAGGTTCGGGAAAAATTTTTTTGAAATTTCAATTACTTTTTTATCTATTTCAACCAGATTAACTTTCTTAATTTTATAATGTAATACTTCGCGAAGAGCTCCTCCATCACCTCCTCCAATAATTAAAATTTGCTGGGGAGAAGGATGAGAGACAAAAGCAGGATGGACTAACATTTCATGATAGAAAAACTCGTCTTTTTCAGTGGTTTGGACTAAATCATCTATAAGCAAAATTTTTCCAAAAAATTCATTTTCAATTACTTCAATTTTCTGAAAAGGAGTTTTTTCTTCATGAAGAATTTTTTTTGCAAAAAAGAATAAACCGTGATATGGAGAATGTTTTTCTTCTTTTCTATTTTCTCCTGTAGAAGGATTCCTCATCAGGCTTCCCAAACAAAGGGTTTGGAATCAGTGGAGACCTTTCCTTGAGAAAGAGTTTCCTTTAGATAATTAGGAAGGCAAAATAGACCTTTATCCAATTCCAAGTTATAAAATTTTAATCTACCGAATTTATTTTCATCTATTCTTCTTTTAAACTCTTTCTCACTAATATCTGATTTTTTCTCCTGCTTCAACGCGAGATTAAAACCCCATGGTAAATTAAAAGAAAAAATAAAAGTCCAGTAAGGTTTTACAAAAGGAAACACTTCCTCTAAAGTTTTATAAACAGATGCAAAAAAACAATTGTAATAAGGGTCAGCACTTCCTGATTGGACAACTAATACTCCGTTCTCATTAAGAATATTAAAGATTTTTTTATAAAATTCCCGAGTAAATAGATAAATGGAAGGTCCTTTTTCAAGGGGTTCTGTAAGGTCAGATATTATCACATCAAATTTTTCATCAGTATTTTCAATAAATTTTCGAGCATCATCAAAAATTAATCGGGCTCTGGAACTTTCAAATGCTCCATTTGACCATTCAGGCATATGTTCTGCACATAATTTAACCAAATCTTCATCAATATCTACCATAATTGCTTTTTTAACTGTTGTGTGTTTTAAAACTTCTCTAAGGGTCGCACCTTCTCCTCCCCCAATTATAAGAACTTTTTCAGGATTTGGGTGAACAATCATTGCTGGATGAACAAGAGCTTCATGGTATACGAATTCGTCAACCTCCGCGGACTGGATTTTATCATCCAAGAACAGACTTTTTCCAAAGAGTGTTACCTGCACAATATCCACCTTTTGATATTTAGTTTTCCCGCTAAAATATATTTTTTCAATTCTATACTGAAACATTGCGTCATCTGTATATTTCTGAATGAACCAGATTCCTTCTTTCATTTTTGTAGAAGAATTATAAATTGATTTAAAACATTTTGTCAAATTGACTTCAAACTCTTGACATGGGTTTAGATTTTATAATATTTTAACGGAGGAGGGTAAAATGTATTTAAAAAGGATTTTTAAGTACAGTCTTATATTTTTGTTTATATGGGGAATATGTCTTAATTTTGCGTATTCAAAGAAGGCTCTTTCACAATTACAAATTGATGAGTCAATAATAAAAAATTTGAAATGGAGAAATATTGGACCTGCAAATATGGGAGGACGAATAGATGATTTCGCTGTGGTTGAGAATAAACCATACATATTTTATGTGGCAACAGCTTCAGGTGGTGTGTGGAAAACCACAAATAATGGAGTGACTTGGGAACCTATTTTCGATGAGCAACCTGTTAGTTCTATTGGAGCTATAGGAGTGGCTCCATCCGACCCAAATATTGTATGGGTTGGAACAGGAGAAGCAAATAATCGCCAGAGTTCATCATGGGGAAATGGAGTATATAAGTCTACAGATGGTGGAAAAACATGGAAACATATGGGACTTGCTGATACCCATCATATAGGTAGAATAGTCATTCATCCAAAGAATTCAGATATTGTATATGTAGCAGCAGTTGGTCATTTATGGGGACCAAACAAGGAAAGAGGATTATTCAAGACAATAGACGGAGGTAAAACCTGGAAGAAAATTCTTTACATAAACGAAGATACAGGCTGTATTGATGTTGCTATTGACCCTGAAAGTCCTGATACTCTTTATGCTGCAATGTATCAGAGACGCAGAACTCCTTTTGGATTTAATGGAGGAGGACCTCACAGTGGATTGTATAAAACCACAGATGGTGGAGAAACATGGGTTAAATTAACTGATGGTTTGCCAAAAGGAGATACCGGGAGAATTGGAATAGCGATTTATAGAAAAAATCCGAATATCGTTTACGCAATTATAGAAAATAAAGATGGGGGAGTCTTTCGATCTGAAGATAGGGGCTTAACCTGGAAAAAGATGAGCAGCACCAATCCAAGACCAATGTATTATAGCCAGATAAGAATTGACCCGAATAATGATTTGAGAATATGGGTTCTTGGGGCAAGAATGTATTATTCAGAGGATGGAGGAAAAACTTTCCGCACAGACTGGGTAACTCGAATTCATGGAGACCATCATGCACTCTGGATTAATCCCAATAATTCAAACCATATAATTCTTGGCTCAGATGGAGGAATTCATATTTCATATGATGGAGGTAAGACATGGGATTTTATAAATACCATTCCATTAGGACAATTTTATGAGGTCGGATATGATATGAGGAAACCCTATTATGTTTATGGAGGATTACAGGATAATGGCACATGGGCTGGTCCAAGTTCAACTAAATATACAACTGGAATAACCAATGAAGACTGGTATAAAGTCGGTGGAGGTGATGGCTTTTATGCTCAGGTTGACCCTACTGACCATACTATTGTTTATATTGAGTCACAGAATGGAAATCTATTGAGATATAATTTAAAAACCGGACAGCGAAGGTCAATAAGACCTATTCCTAAAAAAGAAGGAGAAGAGTATCGTTTTAACTGGAATTCTCCTTTACTTATCTCTCCCCATGACCCGAAGACAATTTATTATGGTGGAAATAAACTATTCATTTCTCATGATAGAGGAGAAACATGGGAGGAAACAATTGACTTAACCAAACAAATAGATAGAGATAAGCTAAAAATAATGGGGGTTCCTTTATCTGATGAAAACATACTTTCAAAAAATGATGGTGTTTCTTCATATGGAAATATCACCACAATTTCTGAATCACCGATAAGAAAGGGTTTAATATGGGTTGGAACAGATGACGGTAATTTACAGGTCTCCCTTGATGGAGGTAAAACATGGGAAAATGTGGTAAAACGAATAAAAGGAGTTCCGGAATACACTCCTGTTACTCGTGTAATAGCATCTCGTTTTAGTGAAGGAAGGGCTTATGTTACTTTTGATGGTCACACTCGAGATGACTTCACACCCTATGTTTTTGTAACAGAAGATTATGGAAAAACTTGGAAATCTTTAAGAAATAATCTTCCTGATGGCGTTACTATAAATGTGATAAGAGAACATCACAGGAACCCTGATCTTCTTTTTATAGGAACAGAGTTTGGAGCATACTTTACAATTGATAGAGGGAAAAAATGGGTCAAATTTAAAAACCTCCCTACTGTTCCTGTAGATGATATAGCAATACATCCCAGGGAAAATGACCTTATTTTCGGAACTCATGGACGAAGCGTATGGATTTTAGATGATATAACTCCTCTTGAACAATTAACCCCGAGCGTGCTCAATTCTCACTTTCATCTGTTCGATATTCGCTCTGCAACGATTTTCAGTTATATAAGTCATAAAGGAAATTTAGGACATAAATTCTTTACAGCACCAAATCCTCCTTTTGGAGCAATTATCAGTTATTACTTAAAAGAAAAGCCAAAAGAGAAGGTAAAGATTATTATTTTTGATTCAAAAGGCAAGAAAATTCGAGAATTAGAGGTCCCTTCAGATCCAGGAATCAATAGAATAAATTGGGATTTAAGATATGAATCTCCAAAGGTAGAGAGAAGGGAAAGGAGGGGTTTTTTTGGACCTCCTCGACCACCTTTTGTTCTGCCCGATACATATCAGGTTAAACTTATGGTAAATGGGAAGGAAATGACAAAAGCAGTTAAAGTTGAGCTTGATTCAATGTATGACATAAGCTTAGAGGAATATAAAGAGTGGCATGATGATTTATTGAAGCTTATGAGAATTTTTATGAATATTTCTAAGGTTAATAAGAAAATTGAAAAAGTTGAAGCCCAATTGAAAGATGTGGAGAAAAAGTTAAAAGAAATAAAAGGAACAGATGAATTAATGAAGCAGATTGATAATTTTAAGAAGAAAATGTCCGAATTTAAAAATGTTCTTATAGGAGGAAGAGATTTCAGGACTATGAGACAATCTGTTAGAGGAAGAGTAATGATGCTTTATTATTCAATCAGCAGTTATATAGCACCTCCAACTCCACCTCAAAAACAGGAAATTGAGAAGGCTTCTAAGAAATCAAAAGAACTTATTGAAAAAATTAATAGCCTGATTGAAACAGAGGTTCCAAAGTTGAATCAAATGCTTAAAGAGAAAAATATTTCTTATATTGCTTTATAGAATTTAAAAATAAAAAGGAATAGGAAACGAGTTTATTCAGAAAATTAAAGGAACAGTTAACTCATATATTTTTCTCAAATAAATTCTATTCCTTTTTTCTAAAACCATTCGACAGAATTTCTTTTCCTGTTGTTTCATCACAGAAAATAATTGAAGAAAGGAAAAGATTTCTTCCATTGAATAAAATCTGTCAGGTTGCTGATTTAGAAAATGAAAAATGGCAGAATGTTTTGAGAGAGATAAAATGTGATATGAATAAGAGTAATTTTCATAGGAAAATATGGGAATATGTTCAGATAATATATTGTCTTAAAAAACTAAGATTTCTCACTCCACAATCTATCTGTCTGGCGATTGGAGCTGGGCGAGAGCCTATTCTGTATTATTTAACCTATAAAGTTAAAAAAGTTTATGGAATTGACCTGTATGAAGGGGTATTCTTTGGAGGAGAAGACGAATCAGACATTCCTACATCTGTGGGGAAATATGCTCCTTTTCCTTATCGAGAGGACAAATTAATCCTTACCAGAATGGATGCTCTTGATTTGAAATACCCTGATAATTATTTTGATTTTATATTTTCTGCGTCTTCCATTGAGCACTTTGGAAACAAGAGAAGAATTCTAAGAGCAATAAAAGAAATGTATAGAGTGTTAAAACCAGGCGGGATAGCAGTTATAACTACTGAACTCAAGCTAAATAGGTTCGCAACAACTTTACCAGGAGTAAGGCTATTTAGATTAGAAGAATTTTTAAAAATAGCTGAGAAAACAGGATTCATAATTCAAAATAATTTTGATTTGAGAATTGAAAAAGAGTACTTTGAAAATTGGATTAAACTTCCCGAAGAAATTCATAAAAGACCTCATGTAATATTGAGATTTTTTAATTCAATTTTTACTTCCATAAATGTGGTTCTTTTAAAGGAAGGTAATGTCGCTTTTAAAGGAGAGGAAGTTTACCATCCTATTCCGGATTTCGTTTATAGGGGAGAGATTGAGATAATTCCGGAAAAATATATCTTTAAACAGGGAGAAAAGATTCATCTTGAAATAATATTAAGAAATAACGGAAATTTTGAATGGATAAATACTGGCTTATCGCATAGGATTTCTTTAGGAATTAAATTATTTAATTTAAATGGTGAAATAATTAATAGGGATTTTCACACATTACTTCTTCCTTCTAAGGTCAAACCAGGTGGCATAATAAAATTTTATTCTTCCATACCTTCGCCTGAAAGAGGCGAATGGATTTTAAAATTTGATTTAAAAAAAGAACTCGTCTTCTGGTTCTCTGA
>CAZWBN010000086.1:0-7453 GCA_964632095.1 uncultured Clostridia bacterium
ATGAAAGTAGAAAAGGATTACGAAGAGTTATTAAAATTATTAAACAAGAACAAAGTTAAATACTGCATTGTTGGAGCATACGCAGTAGCTTTCCATGCTAAGCCAAGATATACAAAGGATATGGATATATTTATAGAGCCAAGTGAGGAAAATGGAAAACGTATCCTTAAGGCTCTTAATGAATTTGGATTTAAGGAATTAGATTTAAAAGAAGAAGATTTTACTCAAAAAGGTATAGTTATTCAATTGGGATATGAGCCATTAAGAGTAGATATTGTGACTTCAATCGAAGGTTGCACTTTTGAAGAGGTATGGGAAAATAAAGTAGAAGGGCACTATGGAAACGAAAAAGTCTATTTTATTGGACTAAATGAATTAATAAAAAATAAGAAAAAATCAAAACGGAAGCAGGATAAAGTAGATTTAGAAATTTTGTTGATGGTAAAAGAGAAACTATAAATTAGTCCCTAGTCGAAAAACTAATTTCTTGAGTTCATTGAATTTGTTGAATTTTTTGAATTTTTCCGATTTCCGAAATATAACATTTTACAATTTACCTTTTACATTTTACAGATAGGAGGACGACCCAAAATTGCCGATAGAATTTTAAAACAGATTTTTTTCTCCACCATGATATTAACACCCCCGAGGTGTAAAAAGCCTTAATGATTAAAACAGGTCTTACTAAAACGAATGTTATGGATATTAGAATATTTCTTGTTCAGTAAATTATATCCCAATATTACACTATCTCGGTAAAATTGGAATTTTACAACCCTTGTTTGTTGTTAGTATATTTGGTTATCAATACTTCTATCATTTCTCTATATAAATTTACAACTTTCTCCATGCAATCTTTGGTATAATCTGTTAGCAGTCTCTTAGCTTCTTCAGGTGATTTTTTATAAACTTTAAGCACTTCTGCCTCAAATTTTGATTGATTTTCAAAAAAACTCATTTCCAGAGGGTCTCTTTTTGCTTTTAAGTCTTTTATTGCTTCTTGCCATTTTAAATACAAAAGGTTGTCTACAAAATCGATTAACCATCTTGCTGATTTTTCACTGAATTTATCAGGGTTATATGTTTTATAATAAGGTGAGATCTCTTGAACTCCTACATAAATTGGGACATATGTGCTAACATATTGATTGTCAAGATAAAACCAGTAAACTCCTCCAATTGGGTCAGGAAGCCAGTCCCTAAGTTGAGCAACCATCCCATAGCCTCCCCTTGAAACCATTCTTCTCCAAGTTATATCTAATAATTTCCTCATTTCCCTGGTTGGAAATGGGGTTGCAAGAGGACTTTTAACAAGATTTCCCTTTTCATCAGGAACAAACCAATCAATATCTGCTGTCATATCGTATATTGTTCCTTCAAAAACAGAGCGCTGAAAAGCTATAACATCTTGAACTGATAATTTCTTTTCAGGCTTTACTGAAAAAGGATAAAATGATATTGGTTCAATGTATTGATGATAGGCATCATATCCATTATATGGGGTTTTAAGTTTTTTATCAGGCCATTTTTTATAGTTTGGTGCAACTGTTGAATAAAAGAGCCAGAATCTACCTATAGCCCATTCCCTTGGCAAAGGAGAATAAACTTCTTGCCATATGAAAGGCTTTCCACTTTCAGGGTCATACCAACCTTTCTTAACTGCAAATTCCATATAATTCTTTGAAGCCATAAAATCCGGGTTATTCAAATCTATTTCTTTTATTATGCTCCAGTTTGGGATAATTGTTACATGGTCATCAGGTAATCTTCGAGCTGCCCATATTGCTCCCAATTCTCCACTTTCAGGAGTCCATTCTGGACCAACACTAAAAACTTCAAGAATCCAGATTTCATTAGGATCTGCAATTGCAAGAGCTTCTCCGTCCGATTCGCATGAAGGTAAAAATCCATATTTTTCAACTAAGGATGTTATCAATTTTAATGCTTCCCTTGCTGTTCTACATCTTTGTAGAGCGAACATCATTGCCTGTTCAATTGTCATTATCTGCTTCCCAGTCTCTCTATTTACTTTTAATTCCTCTCTTTGAGAAATAGTGCTTTCCGCAATTGCTAATTGGTGCTCATTGATGTGTGGATATCCAGTATGAAGATAACAGAAAGTTTTCCTTACCTGAGGGATATATCCAATTATTTCTCCATATTTGTGTAAAGGTTTTCGGACATCCTGTAAACCATAATAAACGGGCGCCATATCCCCTTCTTTAAATGTCTTTGCAGGAACAACATGAACTCTACACTCATCACAACAGCCTGTTTGAGAGACTATCACTGAACCATCAGAGGAGGCTCTTTTACCAACAGCTATCACAGTGCACGAATTTCCATTATAATAAAATGCCAGGATTAATAGACCCCCAAACAAAAAAACAAGGAATTTTTTAAGTTTCATTTTTAATTCTCCAATTAAATTTATAGTGTTATTTCAATCCCTAAATTTTTATTTAAAGAATTCTTCAGTGCCAGACTCGCAACCGCTACATCTTGGACAGCATTACCTACTGATTTAAAAAATGTAATTTCTTTTTCTGAAGCTCTCCCTTGTTTTAACCCGGCAATAATTTCTCCAATTTCAGCATAAATATGTTTTCTATTAATGAGCTTTTCTTTAATTGGAATTATTAAATCTCCTGCTTCTTTAAGGCAGGACTCGTAATTATCAACAACAACTTTTGCTCTCGAAACAGTCTCTCCTGGAATTTCTCTTACATGAGGTTTATATGAACCTATAGCATTTATATGGACTCCTTCTTTTATATTTTTATCATTGAAAACTGGATTCTTTGAAGTTGTTGCAGTGCAAATTATATCCACATTCAACAAGACTTCCTCTGATTCCGCAATTTCAATTTCCATGGATAATTTTTTACTCATTTCTTCCTTAAAAGACTTTGCCCTTTCATAATTTATTTCAAAAATATAAGCTTTTTTAATTGGGCGAACACAACAAACTGCTTCAAGTTGTTTCCTACCTTGAATGCCAGCTCCAAATATCGCAACAATTTCTGAATCCTCTCTTGAAAGTATTTTTGTTGCAATTCCAGATGCAGCGCCAGTTCTAAGAGCAGTTAAATAAGAACCATCCATTATTGCCAGAGGAATCCCATTTTCAGCATTACTTAAAATTATAACCGCATGGGCTAATGGCAGATTTTTTAATGGGTTATCATCACACAAATTAATTATTTTTAATCCAATTTTTTTGTTTTGAGGGAGGTAAGCAGACATTATAAGTGAGGTAGTTTTATATTCAGGAATTTCGAGATGAATCCTTTCAGGAACATTAGCTTCTCCTTCGCTTAGCTGTTTGAATGCCTCCCCAACCACATTTATTGCCTCATCCATTTTTACTGATTTTTTTATGTCTTCTGCTGAAAGAATTTTTACTTTATAGCCCATTTATCTTAGAAAAAAACCTTGTTTTAGAGGGTCTTCTGGGTCAATAATGAATTCATTCCTTCCTATAATGTATGCAGAACCTTCAACTTCAGGAATTATTGCTCTATAGGGTCCGTAATCAATAGTTTCAATTACTTTCCCTTTAAATTTTGTCCCAATTATGCTTTCTATTAAAATAGATTCGCCCTTTTTCAACTCTCCTCTTTCAAAATGAATCGCAAGTCTTGCACTCACCCCGGTTCCTGTTGGGCTCCTGTCCACTTCACCTTCCGCAAATATGCATACATTTCTGCTATGACAATCTTTTTGCCTTGGAGAGCCAATGAAAATTGTTCCATATAAAAAACTTAAATCTTTTTCAAAAGGATGTACTGGAGGGTTTTCTTTCATTACAGCTTTTTTAATTCTCATTCCCAAATCAATAAGTTTTCTATAGTTTTCTGGTATTAAATTTACACCAATATCTTCTGCCTGAATGAATGCATAAAAAGCACCTCCAAATGCTATATCGTATTTAACTTCTCCAACACTCGGGATATTCACGATTTTGTCTAAGGCATAAACAAAAGAGGGAACATTCTGAAACCTTACACTTTTCACTTTATTATTCACAATTTCTGCAATCGCTTTTACAAGACCAGCTGGTGTATCTATTTTAACTTCTGTAAAGGGAGTTTTCTTTGGCAATATGCCTGTTTCAAGAACAACTGTGGTTAAACCTATTATTCCATGACCACACATTGTGCTTAAACCTTCATTGTGAAGAAACAAAACCCCTAAGTCGCTTTCCTCTCTCTCAGGCTCTGTAATTATTGCTCCGTACATATCAGCATGTCCTCTTGGCTCCCAAATTAAAGCTTTACGGAAATGGTCAAGATTTTTGAGAAAATAACTTCTTTTCTCAAGAATCGTTTTCCCTGGTATATCAGGTAAACCCTCTAAAATAACCCTGAGAGGTTCTCCACCAGCATGAGCATCAATTGTTTTAATTATCATCCAGTTTTCTGGAATTTTCCAATCTTTAATCTTTGACCTCATTTCTCATCTGGAAAGAATTTCGCGAGAACTTCCTTGGAAGGTGGTTTTGTAAAATATGAGATAACAATCAAAGTAATTAATGAGACTGCAAGGGCTGGATAGACAATTGGTATTCCAAATGGGTCTCCATTTGGGTCTCCCATAGGAACCATAATCTGGGGCCATATATATCCTGCCAATTTTAAAGAGACTGTAATAACTGTTCCACATATTATTGATATCATGCCCGCAGTCTTTGTTACTCTTTTCCATGAAAGAGCTGCTATCAATGCTGGGGTTATTGCAACTCCATATACTGTATAAGCAAAATAGGCGCTTTCAAGCACTGACCTCATTTTCCATGCCATTAAAAATGCAATACATCCAAGCACGATTATTAAAACTCTCTGGAATATAACCATTCCTTTTTCAGAAACATTTTCTTTATCTGATTTTCCTTTTATAAATCTTAAATATATATCATGAATTAGGGTAGTTGTTGGAGATAATAAATAATTCATCCCTGTTGAAATAACAACAACTGTAGCTGCTCCGAGCAATAAAACGCCTACAGGTAGAGGTATCATTCTTTTTGCTGCCTGAACAATCACAGCAGCGTGGTCTATTGCTCCTATTTGCAATTCTTTCCAGAAATAAGAAGATGCAAAAACAGCTATCACTATTGCAACTGTTTCTATTATTATTGTTCCCAATACCCAGAAGCCTGCAGCCTTTTTCGCCTCCTGAGGATTTCTTGCGCTATAGAATTTTTGATAAAGACTTTGAACTCCAAGAAGAAGAAGCATTCCTGATAGACCAATTGCTGGAATTTTTAAGTAAGGATTACCTCCGAATTCAGGACTGATAACTTGAAAATGAGAATCAGGTAAAATAGCTCTTATTTTTTCCCATCCGCCACTTGCTAAGATTACAAATGGAGTAGATAAAATCATGGAACTTAAAATTATTATTCCATTGGGAAGGTCTGTATTTGCAACAGCTATCATTCCTCCAATTGCTGTGAAAACAGTTACAAATACAAAAGCCATGAACATACCCTGATCGTTTGAAATAGCTCCATCAGAAATTGCATTTAAAATGTATCCCCCTGCTTTGAATTGATAACTCACAATTACTGTAAAACTAATAAGAATTGCTATTGCACCAACAATTCTTGCAACTCCACCATACCTCACTTCTAAAATGTCTCCTACTGTATACTGACCAAAAGTCCTTATTTTTGATGCAAGAAAATAAATAACTATAATCCCAACCCAGGCACCAGCAGGTTGCCAGAGAGCACTCCAGCCTGCTTTTGCTGCGAATTCTGCACCTGCTATAAAGGTCCCGCTTCCAATCCATGTACATATCAATGTGAAAACCATTTTACCCCATGGTATTTGTCGACTTGCAACCATCATATCATCGCGAGTTTTTACCCTCCTTGAAAGCCAGAAATTCATGATCGTTAAGCCAATGAGATAGAGGAAAATAATAATGATATAAGTGTTCATCTCTTACTCCTTTTAATTTTTAAAGAATCCTATCATTTTCCTCATTTATCTTTCATAAATTCTACACTATTAAACTTATATTCACAAGAATTAATTAAAATAAACTAAAATCCTCCTGATGTCAAAAATATCAAATATCTAAATTTGAAAGTAATTTGAATAAAATTTTGAAAAAAAGAGTATATTAATATAGAATCTGAAATGAACTCAATGAAAGAAAATAATTCCATTGATGAAAAGGAAATAATCAAACAGGTAAAGAATGGAAAAAAAGAGGCTTATCACGAACTCGTTAAGAGGTACATGAAAAGAGCTTATTATTATGCACTGGGATTTGTCCATAATGAGCAGGATGCTCTTGATATTTCACAGGAGGCTTTTATCAGGGCTTATCGTAAAATAAAGGACTTTGACATCGAGAAAAAATTCCTACCTTGGTTTTTCCAAATAATCCGAAATTTATGTATAGACTGGATTAAGAAAAGAAAAAAATCCTCTGAAATACCTCTAAATGGCGTGAGAATATTGGAATCACCAGATAAGGATAGAGAAATGAAAGAAATTTTATGGAAGGGTATTGATGAATTACCGATTGAACAGAAAGAAATAATAATTCTTCGTTATTTTCAGGGGTTTTCCTATCAAGAAATCTCCCAGATTTTAAATAAACCAATAGGAAGCATAATGTCTTCTTTGTATTATACAAAGAAAAAATTAAAGGAAAAAATAGAGAAGTATTTAAAATGAGACATCAAAAAATAAAGGAATTAATTTCGCTTTATCTCGAGGGAGAGCTCGACAATAGAGAGAAAAAAATTGTTGAACAGCATATTAAAGAATGTGAGGAATGTAGAAAAGAATTTGAAGAATTAAATAAATTAGAGGAGGTTTTAAGAAAAATGGAATTTAAAAAACCTTCTGATGAAATCTGGAAAACATACTGGTCTTCTATTTATAACAAGCTTGAGAGAAAAATCGGGTGGATTCTATTTTCAATTGGGGCAATAATCCTGCTTTTCTGGGGAGTATATAAATTAATTGAGGGATTAATAAAAGATCCAACTATTCCTTTGATTCTTAAAATAGGAATCCTCGCATTTTCTGCAGGTGCAATAATTCTTCTAGTTTCTATACTTAGGGAACAGCTTTTTATGAGAAAAAGGGAAAGATATAAGGAGGTGGAAAAATGATATTAGTTAATACTGAGAATGTTCCTGGAAAAAGAATTAAAAAAGTTTTAGGATTGGTAAAGGGGAATACAATTAGAGCCCGTCACATAGGCAGAGATGTTATGGCGTTCTTCAGAAATATAACAGGTGGGGAAATCCGTGATTATACAAAAATGATGGCTGAGGCAAGGGAGCAGGCTATTGATAGAATGATAGAAGAAGCAGAAAAACTTGGAGCAAATGCAATAGTTAATGTTAGGTTCTCAACATCATATATAATGCAGAGTGCAGCAGAAATTTTAGTATACGGCACAGCAGTAATTGTTGAGTAACTTG
>CAZWBN010000087.1:0-2208 GCA_964632095.1 uncultured Clostridia bacterium
AGGCTGGATTATTCCGCATATTCCACACATTTTAAATCAATAAATATTTATTTCTACAAAAACTCCCAAAAATCTTCTGTCATTGCTTTTTCTATCTTCTAAATATGGAATTGCTCCCTTCCGGGATTTGATTTTTAAATGATATATATAAGAATCTCCAAATTTGAATCCAGAGCCTGTTTTAAATTTGATTTCCTTTTTTTCTTTTCCACTAAGATAGATTATTTTCTTTTTTCCATCTACTTTTACAATTACTTTATTTCTCAATCTTCCATTATTTGTTAATTTTATAATAAGCCCTTTTAAAGGATAAAAACTTCTTAAGAAGAATTCGCATGTTTTATCACCGAAAGTCCAGAATCCATTCCCCTGTTTTTTATAGTAGTTGTCATTCAGAAAATAAATTAGGTAATCATTTGGAGGGGTGCCAAATCTTATTTTAAATGCAGATGGATTTGTATTTGTGGGTAGAGTATTAATGAGACTCTTTTCAATTGGAAGCAAGCTGAATGGTATCTCTTTTCCATGGGTGGCAGGATAGGATGAAGATTTAAAGGGAGTAATGAGAATTTGAGAGATGAAAATACTTGCAACTATCCAGTTTATAATTACTTCCTTTTTTGTTTTTATAATTCTTGGCAGGAAGAAGAATAGAGGATAGATATTAAGAAAATATCTATTTCCAAGTGTTCCTCCTCCACCTATATAATTGTCCGGCATTAAGACAATGTAAATTAATATTTCTGCAAAAATTGTGCCGAAAATAAACCATTGGTAAAGCCTTTTTTTATTAATTAAGAAGACAATTAATGCAAGAAAAGCTGGAAAAAAATACCAGGTAATTCCCGAAAATCTTCCAAAGAAATAATAAAAGAGATTGTAAATAGCAATCTTCAAGGAAATAGGATGAGATTCAAAGTATCTTTCTGAAGTCATCTTATGACCAATAGAGTCAAAAGTATAGCTTTCCTTTTCATATGGGAAACGGAAGTAAAAAGTTTTTCTTTCACCACCCATATAATTCCAGTCTGATGTAAGGAGATAGTTGATTCCAAAAAATGAAAGAGAAGTGATGACGAAGATTAATAGAATTATGAATGATTTTAACCATCTCTTTTTAATAAAAGAATAAAGAAATATCGGAGCAATAAGAACTATATTAGGAGGTTTTGAAAAAGTAGCAATACCTGCTAAAAAGGATGCTACATAATCTGAGTAATCAGAATTAAGAAATTTTTTAATGAAAGATCCGTTTCTGTTTTTATTTTCTGATTTTATTTTATAGGCAAAAAGAAAAATAACGGAAAAAGCAAGAAAGAAATTAAAGAATTCAGCAGTTATCCAGATAAAATAAATGATTGCAATTGATGCAAATAAGAAAGTAAGGGTATAAATTAATGAAATTGAGGAAGAGTTTTTTATTGAAAGAAAAGAATATCCCATCAAAAGAATAAGCAAGAGTAGAATTGAATGAAAGATGAAGAATCCATGGTAGTTAAAAATTCTAACAAATGGAGCAGCAAAAAGAGGATAGGCAAATGACTTTGCATAGAAGATCTCACCTTTTTCATTTTTCTTAAGAAATATTCCCTGAGGAGCTGAAAAGTCCTCGCAGAATCTATAAAGGTCTTTTTTTGTGTAAGTTATGTCTCCATCGTATGCAATGCTTTGAGTCATAATATAATAAATTGCTTCATCAGAAAAAAGCCAGTTTCTCTGTATTCCGGGTAGATTTATAAAAAGAGAGAAACTTAAAAAGAAAAAGAATATGAGGAATATGACGGTGAGAACAGTTTTATTCTCTGAAAGTTTCATTTTTGATTTTTAATCAATATCATAATCTAATTTAAAATTCAACTTGCTTAGAAGAAAGGAAAAAATAAGTTTAAAGAAGAAGAGGGGCAAAAACTAAGGATACAACAGCCATTAATTTTATGAGAATATTCATAGAAGGACCAGCAGTATCCTTCAGGGGGTCTCCTACAGTATCACCCACAACTGCAGCGGCGTGACTCTCACTCCCTTTTCCTCCATATTCGCCTTTTTCGATGAGTTTTTTTGCATTATCCCATGCAGCACCAGCATTTACCATGAATAATCCAAGTAAAACACCTGTTGAGATAGCACCTGCTAAGAAGCCTCCGAGCGCCTGTGGTCCAAGGAGAAGACCGATACCAATTGGTACAATTATTGCAATGGAGCCTGGAA
>CAZWBN010000087.1:2308-7417 GCA_964632095.1 uncultured Clostridia bacterium
AATCATATATTTTAATGATGATTCTGCAAAGGTTGCTCCTATAGCCATTGTTGCTACCACAGAACCAGCATAGGATTCAAAAAGATCAGCTCCCATTCCTGCAGTATCTCCAACATTATCCCCAACATTATCTGCAATTACTCCGGGATTTCGAGGGTCATCCTCAGGGATACGTGCTTCAACTTTTCCTACTAAATCAGCTCCTACATCTGCGCTTTTCGTAAAAATTCCTCCTCCTACTCTTGCAAATAAAGCAATTGAACTTGCGCCCATTGCAAAGCCATTTATAATCTTTGGGTCTTTAAAGAAAAAGAAGAAAATGCCGAGTCCGATAATACCAAGTGATGCAACGGAAAGTCCCATTACTGAACCACCCTGCAAAGCTATTGAAAGTGCTTCAGGCATTCCTCCTGAAATAGCTGCTTGAGTGGTTCTTACGGCTGAACGGGTAGATGCTTTTAGACCAATAAAACCTGCAAGCATCGAGCAAATTGCTCCTGTAAGGAAAGCAAGACTCGTATATATCGAAAATAATTTCCAGAGAATCAAAAATAGAATAACAATATAAATAGAAATTATTGAATATTCTCTCCGCAAAAAGACCATAGAGCCAGAATGAATAATTTCTGCAAGATAATTCATCCTTTCTGTTCCTGTAGGAGCTTTTTTAATCCAGAAGTAAGTTATAATTGCTAAGGCAAGTCCTATCAATCCGAGAAATGAAATATAGATAGAAAAATTATTAAAATACATTTCCCATCCAAAATTTCAAATTTCTATTTATTTTTTTCCGAATACGAAAAAGCTATATACCATATAATAAATATATAGTCAAATTTTAAATTCAATAACTATAACCCGATAAAATTTATGTTGTTTTTTTAGATGAATTAGGTTAAACTAACCTTCCAAATTTTTTTAACTGGAAGGTTTTAAATTTCTTTTTTAATTTTATTTGAAAAATCGTTCTGAATTAAAGGGGGTAAATAATGATAAGAAATAAAATGCGGTCTGTTTTTATTTTTACATTTTTAATGGCGACACTTTTGATTTTTAGCAACTGTAAAAGAGAAAAGGAACTCAGGGAAAATAAGGAAATAAAAGGAGGAAAACTTGAAATCCTGAGTGTAACACCCAAAGGATCGGTATCCAGTAAGGAAGAATTGAACAGGATAGTTATTATTTTCTCCAGACCAATGGTTCCTTTAGAACCTACTCCCATTGAGGAAAGTTCAGGTCCTTTACTGTTTGACCCTCCTGTTTCAGGAAAATTTCGATGGATGGGAACCTCTGTTTTAACTTTTATTCCTGAAAAATCATTTAAATACAGCACAGAATATAGAGTAACAATTCCAGCGGGAATTAAATCTATCGATGGGTACATTTTGGGAACTGATTATACATGGAGCTTTCAGACTCCAAGACCAAAATTGATTTATCATTACCCACAGAATAATGCAAAATGGATAAAATTAAATAGTTTAATTTTTCTTCGATTTAATCAGCCTTTAGATATTGGCAAAGCCAAGGATTACATTCATTTTGTAGAAATTTCTCCAAAAGGAGAGGAGTCAGAATTATCTTTTGAATTAAATCATCCATCAGCTGAAGAACTCAAAGACGAATCGATTAAAGCAAGACCTGAAGAAGTTATAGTATTAAAACCATTGAGAAAGATGAAACCTGGGCATTCCTACCATGTAGAAATTATCAAGGGCCTGCCTGGAAAAGAGGGAACACTTGGAATGTTAAAAACTTATAAATTTCGTTTTAAAACATTCGAGGAATTTAAATTTTATGGTCTGGAGAATAATCATATTAAACCAGATGAACCCATACACTTGTATTTTACAAATCCTGTTAATTATATGGAGTTAATCAAAAAAATCAGATTTCAGCCAGAAGTTAAAATCCCCGATTATTATTTCAACTGGGATTATTCAGCAGTAAAACCATGGATTTATGCCCGTTTTAAGCCAGATACAGATTATCTTCTTATAATTCAGTCTGACTTAAGAGATGAATTCAACAATGAACTGGGAAAAGAAGTGAAGATTTCTTTTTCAACAGGGTCTTACAAGCCATCCGTGAATATGAAAACAGGCATTGGAATTATTGAAGCATATGGAGACCTGAGATTTCCTGTTTCTGTTCTTAATACTAAAAGAGCTGAAATTGATATAGCAATTTTAAATTCAGATGAGGTAATTCCTCTTTTAACCAACAGGAAAGTTTTCTGGAGGGATGAAAAATACACAGGGAAAAAGGGTTTCTTTGGTATATATCAAAATCTTATTTTTGATTTTCCAAAGAACAGGAGAAAAATTTATGCGATTGAACTGGATAAGATCTTAAAAGGAAATCACGGTTTTCTATTTTTGCAGCTTGATACTCACTCAGAAGAAAAATGGGAGAGATACTTAAAGGTTTTCCTGCAAATTACAAACATAGGAATTTCTGCAAAATTCTCACCTGATAGCAATCTTGTATGGGCAACAGAGCTGGAAACAGGCAAACCAGTTTCATATGCGGAAATTGAGATAAGAAATGATAAAAATAAAATTTTATGGAGAGGAAAAACCAGCGAGAATGGAGTATCAATTACTCCGGGATGGAAAAAGCTTGGAATAAAAGCCAGAGACAGATGGTCAAAACCCAGGCAATGGGTTTTTGTGAAAAAAGGAGATGACATCGCTTTTATTTCTTCTGACTGGGGTACAGGAGTTTATCCATATCAATTTGGAATTAACTATGATTGGAGACCATCTCCTGAAGAATTTCTGGGATATATTTTTACTGAAAGGGGAATTTATAAGGCAGGAGAAAAGGTGAATATAAAAGGTATTGTTAGAAAAAAAGAGAACGGCAAATTAAAACTTCCTGACATAAAAGAAATTATTTTAGAAGTCAAGGATTCTCGTGGCGAAAGCATTTTTAATGAGAAAATCAATTTAAACAAATATGGGTCCTTTTCTCTTACCCTGTCTCTTGATAAGAAAGCTCCTCTTGGATTCTATCGAATGGAAGTGAAAATACCCATTAAAAAGGGAAAAAGGGAAAGAAAAATAAATATGCGAAATTCCTTTAGAGTTGAAACCTTCAAGCCAGTGGAATTCAAGGTGACGGTGCATCCTGATAAAGAATATTATATTTTTGGTGATAAATATGAGGCTTTAATTGCAGGAAATTATTTATTTGGTGCTCCATTATCCGGGCAGAAAGTTAAATGGACTTTAAGAAAAGATCTTACTTTTTATAAGCCTCCTGGTTATAAAGACTATTTTTTCGGGCAAATAGACTGGGAAGAGATTGAGAGTGAAAGAAGTAAGTTGCTAACTTCAGGAGAGGGAATTCTTGATTCCCGGGGCACATATAGAATAAAAACAGAACTTTTACAGGAAAAATCCAGAGGAACTTTTCGCTTAAATCTGGAAGCAACAGTTACTGATCCGAGCCAAAAAGCTGTTTCTGGCAGGGCTTCCAGCATCCTTCATCAGGGAGAGTATTATATTGGTATAAAGCCATCCACTACATTTATTGAAGAAGGAAAGAATCTGAAGATTGATATTATAACTGTCACTCCTGAAGGAAAAGAAGTATCAGGTAAAAGAATAAAAATAACGATAAAGAAGAGGGAATGGCATTCTGTTAGAAAAGTGGGAATTGGGGGAAGGTATAGATGGATAACGAGAAAAGAGGACAGGGAAATAAAGAATTATGAAATTGAAACAGAAGAAATTCCTGTAAATGTTCTTTTTACTCCTGAAAAAACTGGATTTTATATAATTGAGGCAAAAGGAAAGGATTCTCGTAAAAATGAAATACACTCTTTAGCCTATTTTTATGTCACTGGAAAAGAATATGTGGCATGGGAGAGAAGAGATGATGATATGATTGAACTTGTTGCAGACAAGAAGAATTATAAACCAGGAGATACCGCTTTAATAATGGTTAAGTCTCCTTATGAGAAAGCAAGAGCTCTTGTGACTATTGAAAGGGAAGGAATAATTGACAGCTGGTTAACAGAACTTCAGAGCAGTGCAGATAAGATTGAAATCCCAGTAAAAAAGAGATATTTACCGAATGTTTTTGTTTCAGTGTTAATTGTGCAGGGAAGAGTTTCGTTTAAGAAAGAAGGGGAGAAAGAGGATATTGGAAAGCCTTCCTTCAAGATTGGATATATTGAATTGCCAGTTAGCCCGGAAGAGAAAAGATTAAAAATAGATATTAAGACAGATAAAGAGGAATACAGGCCAGGCGAGGAAGTAGAAATAAGAATAAAAGTCAAAGATGTGAATAATAAAGGAGTTAGGTCTGAAATATGTCTTTTTGTTGTTGACGAAGGAGTATTAAATTTAATCAATTATCGCACACCGTCGCCATTTTTGACTTTTTATGGAAAAAGACCTCTCTCTGTGGAAACCTCTGATACAAGATTTCGTCTTATAGAACCTCAGTCCTACGGACAAAAAGGAGAGGATGTAGGTGGAGGAGGATTTGTAATCGATAAATTGAGCCTTGCTGGGATTGAATTAAGAGGAGTTTTTAAAATAACAGCCCTGTGGAAGCCCTCAATATTTACTGATAATAAGGGAGAAGCCTCTGTAAGATTCATGCTACCAGATAACCTTACAACTTTTAGAATTATGGTGGTAGCCCATACAATGGATTCCTGTTTTGGTTCTGGTGAAGCAACATTTAAAGTGAATAAACCCTTTCTTCTTCGTGCTTCCACACCACGATTTGCTCGTGTTGGAGACAGTTTTGAGGCTGGAGTGGTGGTTCATAATTACACAAAGAAAAAAGGTAAGGTTTTGCTCAATGTTGAGGCTGAATCAATTAAACTTTTGGGTAATAATATGAAGACTTTTACACTTGGTCCCATGGAAGCAAAGGAGATAAGATTTCCCTTTAAAGTGGAGAAAATAGGAAGAGCAGTCCTTTCCTTTCGTGCAAAAATGGGAAAGGAGTCAGACGGCTTAAGAATTGTAATTCCACTTTATTTACCTCGTACTACAGAAACTGTAGCGCTTTTTGGCGATACAACAAAAACTGTAAAACAATTAATTAAAATACCGGAGGAAATTTATCCGGGTACAGGAAAAATTG
>CAZWBN010000088.1:0-7384 GCA_964632095.1 uncultured Clostridia bacterium
ATTAAAAATACGAAAAAGTCAATAAACTCATCCCTAATTTTCTTGACTTATTTTTTATTAAAATTTATTATTTTTTTTCACCAATGGAGATAAAAAACAATTGTCAATTCTTTAGAGGAGATAAACCCTGTAAGTTTAAACGCACATGTGAAAATTGTCCGTATTTTAAAGAATTCGATACAAAAATCTTAATTATAAAATGTAGCGCAATGGGCGATGTTTTGCGAACAACAACTCTCCTCCCGGGCTTAAAAAGAAAATACCCGGATTCCCACATCTCATGGTTAGTGGACTCGGAGAGCGAAGAATTACTCATTAATAATCCATATATTGACAGAATAATAACCTATGACCTGGAAGAAATTCCAAGATTTTTAATAGAGAAATATGATGTCCTGATATGTCTGGATAAAGAAGTAAAATCCATTGCCTTGGCAACCAGAATAAACGCAAAAGAAAAGTTTGGATTTGGAATGAATCAATTTGGAAATCTAACCATATTTAATGAAGCAAGCAAATATGCTTTTCGTCTTGGAGTGGATGATGAATTAAAATTTTATAAGAATAGAAAAACATATCAGGAAATTATTTATGAAATTTGTGAAATAAAATATGAAAATGACGATTATGTCTTTATTTTAAATGAAAAAAACAAGAAAAAAGCTAAGGAATTTTTCTCTAAAAATAAAATACCTCCAAAAAAATGTATAGGCTTAAATACAGGAGCGGGAACAAAATTTGAGACAAAAAGATGGCCAAAAGAACACTTCCTCTCCCTTATTAAACTCTTAAAGGAAAATTTAGATGTTAATATTTTCCTTTTAGGAGGAGAAAAGGAAAAAGAAATAAATAATTGGATTATAAAAAATTCAAGTTATAAAATTTATAATACAGGAACAAATAATTCTCTTTTAGAATTCGCTGGTTTCCTTTCTCTAATGGACTTAATTGTAAGTTCAGATTCTTTAGCCATGCATTTAGCAATAGCATTAAAGAAAAAAGTGATAGCCCTTTTTGGTCCAACCTGTCCTCAAGAGATAGAACTTTACTCACGAGGAAAAAAGTTATATGCAGGAGTTGAGTGTTCTCCCTGTTATAAAAAATTCTGTGAAGATTTAAAATGCATGAAAAAGATAAAGCCTCTTGAAGTTTTTAATGAAATTGAAAAGCTTTTAAAAAATGAAAAATAAAAGAAAAAAAGTAGTGGTTATGATTCCAACTTATAATGAAAGGGAAAATATAAAAGATCTGATTAATGAAATACTAAATTTGAAATTGAAATATGATTTAGAAATAGTTGTTGCAGATGATAATTCTCCTGATGGAACCGCTGAAATTGTCAAGGAAATTTCCCAAAAAGACAAGAGAGTCCATCTCCTGGTCCGGAAAAAAAGAAGGGGAAGGGGGGCTGGAGGAATTGATGGTTTTAAAGAAGCTTTGAAATTAAATCCAGACTTTGTAATTGAAATGGATGGAGATTTTTCCCATCAGCCAAAATATATTCCACTTCTCCTCAAACACTGCAAGGACTATGATATTGTTATTGGTTCAAGATTTGTAAAAGGAGGAAAGGATCTTGATCGTGGTTTAATCAGAAAATTCATTACTTTTGTTGTTAGAAATTTTATTAGATGGCTATTTAAAATTCCTGTTAAAGATGTTTCTTCAGGTTATCGATGTTTCAAGAAAGAGGTTTTAGAAAAAATCGATCTGGATGACCTTATTTCTATTGGACCCTCCATAGTCCTTGAAATTTTATATAAAGCCCATTTAATGAATTTCTCATTCTGTGAAGTTCCCATTGTTTTTGTAGACAGGAAAAGAGGAAAAACAAAACTTAATTTCTTAATATTATTAGAGACTTTAATTATGGCTTTAAAATTTAAAAAATATATACCATCCCGAATTGAAGCCTCTAAATCTTCTAACTGAGAACTTCTTTAATTCTTTCCAAAGCCCAATCAATTTCTTCTTTTTTAATAACTAATGGAGGAGCAAATCTGATAACTGTTTCATGAGTCTCTTTGCATAATAATCCGAGTTCCATTAATTTTTCGCAGTATATTCTCGCTTTACCATACTTCTCTTTGATTTCCACTCCTATTAAAAGTCCTTTCCCCCTTATTTCTTTGACCTTGGGACTATTTATTTCCTTTAATTTACTCATAAAATATCCACCCATTTCAGCTGCTCTTTGAGCCAGATTTTCCTCTTCAATTACTTCTAAAGAAGCGATTGCAACTGCGCAGGCTAATGGATTTCCGCCAAATGTACTCCCATGGTCACCTGGTCTAAAAACTCCCAGTATTTCACGGCTTGACACAATTACAGAAATTGGAATTACTCCACCTCCCAATGCCTTCCCCAGTATTAATATATCTGGCTTTGCATTTTCATATTCATATGCAAAATTTTTCCCTGTTCTTCCAAGACCGGTTTGAATCTCATCAAGGATGAACAAAATTTTATTTTCCTCGCAGATTGCCTTTGCTTCTTTAAGATAACCTTCCGGAGGAATAATAATTCCTCCTTCTCCCTGAATTGGTTCAACTAAAAAAGCTACAGTGTTTTCATTAATAGCATTTTTAAATGCATTTATATCACCATATGGAATGATCTTAAATCCTGGAGTAAATGGACCAAATCCTTCCCTGTATTGTCCCTCTGTTGAGAAAGAAATTATTGTTATTGTTCTTCCATGAAAATTTCTCTCACAAACAATGATTTCTGCTTTGTCAGGTTTCACTCCTTTCTTTAAATAACCCCATTTTCTTGCAGTTTTTAAGGCTGTTTCAACAGCTTCTGCTCCTGTATTCATTGGTAATGCCATTTCCATACCACAAAATTCTGTTACTTTTTTTAGAAAAGGTCCTAATTGGTCATTATGAAAAGCTCTTGATGTTAAAGTTACTCTATCCGCTTGCTTTTTTAAAGCCTCAATAATTTTAGGATGTCGATGCCCCTGATTTACAGCAGAATATGAGCTCAGCATATCCATATATTTCTTTCCCTCTACATCCCAGACCCATACTCCTTCAGCTTTTGAAATAACCACAGGTAAAGGATGATAGTTATGAGCTCCATAGATTTCGCAAAGCTCAATTAATTCTTTTGAAGAAAGATTTTTATTATTCATTATGAAAACCTCCTTTCATTAAGTAATAATCTTGCAAAAGAAAACGAAAAACCTTTTCTGTCTGTTCAACGGTTTCTCTTAGAGTGCCGGATGTATTAATTTTATAATCAGCGTATTTAAGTTTTTCTGATAGAGGAAATTGACTTCTTACTCTCTTAATTGCTTCCTCTCTTTCAATTTTATTTCTTTCAATCAATCTTTTTAATTGTGTCTCTTCATCGCAATAAACAACAATTAATCTATCAAAATTTGAAACTAATCCAGCTTCAACAATTAATGCTGCTTCTGTTATGAAAATTTCATGTTTTCCTCCTTTCTCTACTTCCTTAAATATCTTCTTTTCCTCTTCAATGACCAGAGGATGAATCAATCTATTTAAAAAATCTCTCTCTTTTTCATTATTAAAAACAATATTTCCAAGTTTCGAACGGTTAATTGTTAGATCCGGATTAAGTATTTCCTTCCCAAAATGAGCAACGATTTCTTCCCATATTTTAGTCTTTGGTCTGTAAAATTTATGAGCTAATTTATCAGCTTCCAATACATAACATCCCAGTTCTCTTAAAATATTACATACCACACTTTTACCTGTTGCAATTCCTCCTGTCAATCCAACCTTTAGCATTACAGTGAAAGTATTTTATCTGAAATAATAATCTTATTCAAATCTTTAAGTGTTAATTAAGGATTTATTGTCAAAGAGAATCTTTTTTGCTATTTTAAGGATAATGTTAGTAGATTATGCAGAAATAATTAAGAAAGAGAAATGGTCAAAATGGGTGCTTTTATCCTTAAAAACTCCCAAAATTGCTGCTCTGGCTAATCCAGGTCAATTCATTATGGTTAAAATAAATGATTTCTTTTATCCCCTTCTGCGAAGACCATTTAGTATTCACAATATAATAATGAGAAATAATAATCCGGAAGGAATTGAAATTTTTTTTCAAATAGTTGGCACAGGAACTTCCTTTTTATCCGAGAAAAGAATTGGAGAAAAATTAAATATAATTGGACCTCTTGGAAAAGGTTTTACTTTGAATCCCCCTGCTCACAATAAGAAATTTTATTTAATAGGTGGGGGGAGAGGAATTGCTCCGTTATTTTTTTTAGCAAAAGAAATCAAAAAAGCAGGAGGTCAACCTTCTGTTTTTTATGGAGCAAAAACAAAAGAAGATTTACCCCTTCTTAATAAATTTTTACAAGAAAAAATATCTATTTATTCTTCTACAGAGGATGGGTCTTATGGATGGCACGGACTTGTTACCGAGTTGCTTGAGTATGAATTGAAGAAGACCCACAAAATAGAAAAAATCTTTGTATGCGGGCCTTCTGAAATGATGAAGAAAATATCTGTCATTATGAAAAAATATGAAATAGAAACAGAATACTCTCTGGAATCTATTTTCGGATGTGGAATAGGAGCCTGTTGGGGTTGCGTAGTAAGGGTGAAAAGAAATAATAAAGAAAGATGGGTAAAAGCCTGCTCAGAAGGCCCGGTTTTCCCTGGAGAGGAAATAATATGGTAGACTTATCTGTTGATTTGGGATTTTTAAAACTAAAAAACCCTGTGATTACTGCAAGTGGAACATTTGGCTATGGAATAGAATACATTCCTTTTTTAGATTTAAATGAAATTGGCGCAATAACAGTAAAAGGACTTTATTTTGATGAAAAAGAAGGTAATCCTCCTCCAAGAATTTTTGAAACGCCATGTGGAATGCTTAATTCCATTGGGCTTCAGGGAATCGGAGTAAAAAGATTCACAGAAGAAATTCTTCCTAAATTAAAGGATTATAAAGTTCCAATTATTGTGAATGTATGCGGGGAAGAGGATGAGGAATATGCAAAAGTTGCAAGTTTTCTCTCCTCTAAAGAGGAAATATCATGTTTTGAACTCAATATTTCGTGTCCAAATGTAAGAAAGGAAGGAAAATGTCCAGCAATTTCGCCTGAATGGACATATAGTATTGTAAAATTAGTGAGAGAATGCACAAAAAAACCAATAATCACTAAACTTTCTCCAAATGTTACAGATATTACAGAAATAGCTATTAGTGCTGTAGAGGCTGGAACTGACGGAATTTCTTTAATAAATACGGTTCTGGGAATGGCTGTGGATACTGAGACAAGAAAACCTCGGTTGGGAAACATTTTTGGAGGACTTTCGGGCCCGGCTATTAAGCCTATTGCATTAAGAATGGTATATCAGGTAGTAAAAGCTGTGAAAGTGCCTGTTATAGGGGTGGGAGGAATATTTAAAGGAGAAGATGCACTTGAATTTTTAATTACTGGAGCAAAAGCAGTACAGGTTGGCACAGCAAATCTTGTTGATCCCTGTGCATCCTTAAGAATTGTTAAGGAGATAAAAGCCTATTGTGAGAAAAAGGGAATCTCCAGAATTGAGGATATTATTGGCACTCTTAAAGTAGAGAGTTAAAAATGGAAAATATAAATTTAGAAGAAAAAATAATAATTGCGATGGATGTTGAGGAAAGGAAAAAAGCTCTTCAGTTAACTCGCATGCTCTCAGAAGCAAAAGTTATTAAAATTGGATATAAATTATTCATTAAATATGGAACTTCAATTCTGCAAGACATAAAAAAATTCAACAAAAAAATTTTTCTGGATTTGAAACTCCATGACATTCCTAATACAGTAGCAGAAGGAGTAAGACAAGCAGTTAATCATAGGGTGTTTATGCTTACCCTTCATTCCCTGGGTGGAAAAGAAATGATGAAAAAAGCAGTTGAGATTGCTCATGAGGAAGCAAGTAAATTGTCTATTCCAAAACCTAAAATATTAGCAGTCACAATATTAACAAGCTTAAAAGAAAACGAATTAAAAGATGTTGGCATACAGATTAAAATTGAGGATGAGGTTTTAAAATTAGCAAATCTGGCGATTGAAGCTGGAGTTGATGGTATAGTGTGTTCTCCTTTAGAAATAGAACTAATAAGAAGAGAAATTGGAAATAACCCCTTAATTGTAACTCCTGGTATTAGACCTAAATGGAGTCAAAAAAATGACCAAAAAAGAATCATGACACCAAAGGAGGCTATAAAGAAAGGCGCTGACTATTTAGTGATTGGAAGACCTATTGTTAAAGCACCTGACCCGAAGGAAGCTTTTTCAAAAATTATCAACGAGATTAAAGAGAATTAAATTTTTGCAACATAACTCGCTGCAAATATTGAACCTAAAATAACTTCCAAGATTACCAGTACTACAATAGAAACTACAGCAATTACAATAAAATATGTTAAGACTTTATCTTTTGGTGTATCTAAGAGAGGAGTATTCAATCCTAAATAAAGGAGATAAAGTCCATAAAGGGAAACTATAATTACAAGAAAGCTAAGAAGAGGAATAATATTTAAAACTCCAGCAACCCAGGCAGGTGTCATAGAATACACTGCTAATTTCATCGCCTGAATATTATCTTTTTTAGAAGAGAAAGAAGGGGCAAGAAAATATATGATTAAGCCAATAACATATACACCAAGTAAGCTGAGTATGTAAGAAAAAATCGCATAGATTAGAGCTCTGCCAATGCCCCATCGTATCCATCCAACAAAGGGAACACTATACCCCACAAATGCTCTTCCAATGAAACTCGCCAATGCTGGAATTGCAGCAAGTATTATCGCATATGAAGTAAATAGAGTAGTTATATTTGATGGTTCTTCTTTTATCTTAACCCATTCGTCTTTTGGCTTGGTTATAATCCCTTGTGCTCTTGCTACTATATTCATTTTGTCCTCCTTTTTATTTTTTGAAATACTATATACTTTTAAAAATTTAATGTCAACTGAAATTTATGACTTAAACCCAAAACAAGTATAAATTATTCTTTACAGTTAAAAGGGAAAGATTATGTAAAGAGGGTTGAATTGCACATTACACCCTCCTTATAACTGGTATGATACGAATATATTCATAGGTAATAAAAAATATCTTAAATTCATTGCTCACTAAAATAATTATCTGCCTGATTGTCTAAATCTATTAAAATTTTTTCAATTTTTTTTCTCACTACTTCTAATTTTCCTTTATCTAAATCTTTTTTAACCTTTATTGGTCTGCCATAAAAAACCACACATTTAGAAAAAGGGGGAAAAAGAAGGAACCTGTCCCAGCTATTAAGAAAAATTTTTTTTGAACATGAATAAGAAATTGGAACTAAATAAGCTCCTGTTTTTTGTGCTATATAAATGCACCCAGGTTTCAAAACTCTTCTTGGACCTCGCG
>CAZWBN010000089.1:0-7383 GCA_964632095.1 uncultured Clostridia bacterium
ATTACTTTTTATAGGCTTTCTCCTCTTACTTACAATCTCGGTATCCATTTTGTCAAAATAAGGAATTATAGTATTGTAAATATTCTGGCTGGGAAAAAGGTTGTTCCAGAATTAATTCAGAAAGATTTCACACCAGAGAAAATTTGCACTGAAACCCTTACTATTTTAAACTCTCCCCGAATAATTTCTGAAATGAAAGAAGAATTTAAAAAAATCAAAAAAAAATTGGGGCAGGGAGAAGCCTCTAAAAAGGCAGCACAGGAATTATATAACTTATTAATGCAATATAAATAATTAGGAGGTAAAGAATGTATAGGAAAAAATTATTTTTTGTTTTTATTATTCTTTGTTTAATTTTCGGGAATTTACTTGCCCAAAAGGAGCCTAAAAGATTAACAATGTCCCGTCTTTATGACCCAGACCAGCCAAGTTTAAGTGGAAAATTACCATTCAGAATCTCTTGGAGCGAAGATGGAAAATGTTTCTTTTTTCTTTTAACTGATGAAAAGACTAAAGAGGCAATAATATGGCGTTATGATATTAAAAAGAAGAAGAGAGAGGTCTATTTAAATCTAAATGGAATACAAAAACAATGGGAAAAACTCTCATCTAAAAAAGAAAAATTCAATACCCAGAGTTTCATATTTTCCAGAGATAAAAAGCAAATGATTTTTTCGCATAAAGGAGATTTATATCACTATAATGTTAAAACCGGTATATTTAAAAGATTAACAGCTTCTTTTCAATCAGAGAGAATACCGGAATTTTCCCCAGATGGAAAATATGTTGCTTATGTTAGGGACAATAATTTATATATTCTTGAGATACCAACAGGATTGGAAATACAGCTTACTTCTGATGGAAGTAGAGATATTTTAAATGGATATTTAACATGGGTTTATTATGAGGAGCTTTTTCATAGAAGTCACAAGGGCTACTGGTGGTCTCCTGATAGTAAATACATTGTTTTTTATCGTTTTGATGAATCACCTGTATTTAAGATGACCATGATGAATCTTCTTCCTTTTAAAGCGTATCAGGTTCCTGTAACATATCCAAAAGCGGGAATGACCAATCCTTATGTGAAAATTGGGATTATATCTATAAAGGAGCAAAAAACTGTATGGCTTAAATTGAATTATGATGAAGAGATTTATATTGCACGAGCAATCTGGACTCCTGATAGCAAATGGCTAACCATCCAAACCCTTAATAGAGACCAGAATAGAATAGATTTATTGTTAATTAATCCAGAGACAGGAGAATCAAAGCTTATTCTTCGCGAAAAGCAGAAATTATGGATTCATCCTAAGGAAATATATTTCTTTAAGAGCAAACCCTATTTTCTCTGGCTTTCTGACCGAGACAACTGGAATCATATATATCTATATAATCTGGAAGGGAAACTTATAAAAAGGCTTACTCAAGGCTCCTGGTCTGTAAGAAGTATTGTTCGTGTTGATGAGAGGAGGGGAATTATCTATTTCATGGCAAATAAAAAGTCAACCTTGGAGAGTCATTTATATCAGGTAAATTTAGATGGAAAATTAAAAAGGCTAACAGACAAGCAGGGAACTTATTCCGTAATAATGTCGCCCACATGTGATTATTATCTTGCATTTTATAATAATGTTTCGCGTCCTTCTCGTCTTGACCTTTATAAAGCTGATGGGACTTTTGTTAAGGCAATAGAGGAAAATATTGTTAAGGAATTGTCTGAATACAAGTTAAGTAAATGGGAATTTTTAAAAGTTCCTACTGAAGATGGAATTGAACTTCCTGCAATGATGCTTAAACCCCAGAATTTCAACCCGAATAAAAAATATCCTGTGCTCTTTGCAATATATGGAGGACCTGAAAGTCAGTCTGTAGCAAATCGCTGGATGGGGAAGAGAGGGTTATGGTATCAATATTTAGCACAGGAAGGGATAATAGTCTTTATAATGGATAATCGAGGTTCTGCCCACTTTGGGAAAAAATATGCTCACATGCTTTATGGAAATTTAGGGCACTGGGAGATCCATGATTATGTTCAGGGAGTGAAATTTCTTAAAAAATTTCCCTATGTGGACTCGAATAGAATAGGGATCTGGGGCTGGAGTTATGGTGGATATGTTACATGCATGGCTATGCTTACTGCACCTGATTATTTTCAAGTTGGAGTGTCAGTAGCACCTGTAACCCACTGGCTTAATTATGATACGATTTACACTGAGCGCTACATGAGACAACCAAAAGACAATCCAGAGGGCTATGAGAAAAGTGCTGCAACAAAATACGCTCAAAATTTAAAAGGAAAATTTCTTATTATACATGGAACACTTGATGACAATGTGCATTTTCAAAATACGGTTCAATTAGTTAATGAATTGATAAGTAAAAATAAGCAATTCAGTGTGATGATTTATCCAAATCGAGACCATGGAATTAGAGGCGACAATGCACGGCGTCATATTTTTACATTAATTACAAATTTTCTCCTTCAGAATTTAAGAGAGAAATAATGGAGGGATATATGAAAAGTAGAATTCTCTCAGTCATAGTTATTCTATTTTTATTTTTTGCATGTAAGGAGAAAGAAAATATTGTTCGTAAGGATTATCCAATAAAGCCTGTTCCTTTTACCGAAGTTGAATTAAAAGACAATTTCTGGCTTCCTCGGATCGAGACAAACCTGAAAGTTACAATTCCTTTTGCTTTTAAAAAATGTGAGGAGACAGGTCGCATTGATAATTTTGTAAAAGCAGGTGGATTAATGGAAGGTAAATTTATTGGTAGAAGATATAATGATTCTGATGTTTTCAAAATTATGGAAGGCGCTGCTTATTCCTTGAGTCTTCACCCAGACCCTGAACTTGAAAAATATATGGATGACCTCATTTCAAAAATTGAGGCTGCACAGGAAGAGGATGGATACCTATATACTGCACGCACAATTGACCCGGAAAATCCACCTCCTGGTGCTGGAAAGAAGAGATGGTCTAATCTTGGTTCAAGCCACGAACTCTATAATGTTGGACATATGTATGAAGCTGCAGTTGCATATTATATGGCTACTGGAAAAAGAAATTTTTTAAATATAGCGATAAAAAATGCTGATTTAATCTGTAAAGTTTTTGGACCTAATAAAAGACATGGATATCCAGGGCATCAGGAAATTGAGATAGGATTGGTTAAACTCTATAGAATAACTGGAGAGGAGAAATACTTAAAACTTGCAAAATTTTTCTTGGATGAAAGAGGGAGATATAAATTTAAAAAACAATTTTCAGATACTTCACCCTTTTCAATTTACAATCAGCCATGGTATATGCAGGCTCATAAACCTGTTGTGGAACAGAAAAAGGCAGTGGGGCATGCTGTAAGGGCAACATACATGTATTCTGGTATGGCTGATGTGGCAGCATTAACAGGAGATACAGCATATATAAATGCCATTGATTGTATCTGGGATAATGTTGTGTCAAAAAAGCTTTATATAACAGGTGGTATCGGTTCTCGTCATGAGGGTGAGGCTTTTGGAGAGGATTACGAACTTCCCAATGCTACTGCTTATAATGAGACCTGCGCTGCTATTGGAAATGTTCTCTGGAATTATCGCCTTTTTCTTCTTCATGGTGATGCAAAGTATATTGATGTGCTTGAGAGAACTCTTTATAATGGACTTATATCGGGTGTCTCCCTAAGTGGAGACCGTTTTTTCTATCCAAATCCTCTTGAATCCGATGGGAAATATAAATTTAATCAGGGGGAAGCAACCCGGAAACCCTGGTTTGATTGTGCCTGCTGCCCGACCAATATTTGCAGATTCCTTCCTTCTTTGCCCGGATACATCTATGCCTGTAGAGACGGCATTATTTATGTAAATCTATTTATACAGAGCGAGGCAAATGTCGGGATTTTTAATAATAAAAAAGTCCAGTTAATTCAGAAAACCAATTATCCATGGAATGGGAAGATTAAAATAATTGTTAACCCAGAAGTTCCTTCAGATTTTGAAATCAAAATAAGAATACCTGGCTGGGCTCTTGGAAAGCCTGTGCCAAGTGATTTATATTCTTTTTTAGACCATGCAATAGAGAAACCAAGACTTAAAGTAAATTCTCAAATCCAACCCCTAAATATAAATAAAGGATATGCTTCCATTAAAAAATACTGGAAAAAGGGAGATACTATAGAACTTGAACTTCCTATGCCTGTTCAACGGATAATCGCTAATGAAAAAGTAGAAGCTGATAGTGGGAAAGTAGCTATTCAGCGAGGTCCTCTTGTTTATTGCTTTGAAGGAGTTGATAATGGAGGCAAGGTGCTCAATCGCTTCATCCCTGATAGTATGAAATTCAAAGTTGAATTCCATCCAGAACTTCTTGGAGGAATAAATGTTTTAATTGGAGAAAGTAAAAAAGAAAAGTTAGTTGCTATTCCCTATTATGCCTGGTCACATAGAGGAGTGGGAGAGATGGCTGTATGGCTTCCTCGGAAATAAGAGGAATAAGGCTGATAAATGGAGCAATAGAATAGTACTTACTCCACCCATTAAAATTTTTATTTTCTTTCCTGTATAAACAAAAGGAAGGGTTTTGCTTTTATAATAGATGTTTTTCCCTTTTCCTGTTTTTTTAAGGCAAATAGCTTTCTGTGCTTCAGTCCATTGCTGAGAAAAATAAGAAATAAAAGGCTTGTAATATTTTTCTAAAATCTCGTTTTCTTTATAAGCTTTGAAATATTTTTTTTCCTCGAAATACTTATTCCTTTTTCCGGTTCTTAACAAAGCCTCTTTGAAATAAATATCTTCCAATGCCACAATCTTACCAGAATAGTAATTTTTAGGTTTTGAAAATTTTTTTGGATTCTTCGTTTTTTCAATTTTCCAGATTTTCTCCTTTTTCTTTGAAATCTCTAATAATTTCGGTGCGCTGTATTTTGATTTAAATTCACTTTTTATTTCAGGGTCTTGGATTAAATATCCATGATGAACTATATAAATAAAGATTCCGAGTAAAAGAAAAAAGGTTACAGACAAATAGTAAATTTTTCTAACAGAGTTTATGTTTATTTTTTGATAAGTATAGTTAAGGCTGAATACAAAAAATGTTCCAGTAAATACTGATAAGGTATTTATAATTACATCCCTTAAATCTCCAACTCGATTTGCAATTAAATATTGAAAAAATTCATCAATAGTTCCCACTGAGCTTCCATATAATAAAGCTCCCAAATAGATTAATTTTTCACTTATTTTATTTCGAAAGGAATGATAAAACAGGAGGGCGAGAAGACCGTATTCAATCAGATGTATTCTTTCTCTAAGAGCTGCTAAAAAAACAGGGGTTGATATTGAAATGTATATATTTATTAGAAATCCTATCAGAAGAGAGAAAATAATACCCAAGATTCTAATAAATTTTTTTCTCTTTTTTCTTAGGGATAAATATAAGTAAATAATAGCACCAAGAAAACCTGATAGAAAAATAATAAAAAGAGGATACTTAAAGGATTCTTTAATATAATATTTCTGGAAAACAGGGAGAAAAATCCCGAGAAGTATAATTAAAAGGGAATATAAAAAAAGGAATATTTTCATCTCAAAAAGATTTTTTTAGTCTCCTTTCAATACGCATTAATCTCTTCTCAAAATCTTTTTTATAATATTCATTCAAATGCTCATTATCTAATGCTTGTTCAACTATTTCCTTTGCCTTAATAAAATTCTTTTCCCTGTGTTCATAATAAATTGCAAGTTCTCTTAAAGGGTGAATTTCTCCATAATATGCTAATTCTTCCCACAAAGCAATAGCTTTCTCCCACTGTTGAGTTTTTTTATAAAAATAAGATAATTTTTTCTTAATTCTTATTGCAAGTGGAGAGGAAATTCCAGAATCAAGAGCTTCGTTGTAAAATTCCATGGATTTTTCCAGAATTTTCAGTCTTTCGAGGAGCTTACCAGCTCCAAATAAATCAAATCCATCCATATAACCTATTTTTCTTTCTCTTTTTAAAAAAAGCCCTCCAATTATTGTGAGACTCAGTAAACAGAGTAAATCTTGTTTATTGTGATAGAGAACTTTCTCGATTAAAGAGAAATCCCCTGTTCTTAAATAGTTGAAATAAATATGAGGAATCAGGTGAGAAGGAATATCATCCTCTCTTAGAACTCCAAGAAGTTCGCGGGAAAGATGAGAAAGTTTACAACTTCTGTATTTTTCTTTCCATAAAATTCGTGCAGGAAGTAAAAAATCAAGATGAGGAAAGGAATTCAAACTAAAGGATTTTCTATTTAAAATGAATCTCGTTTCAAGAATAGGAATGTCAAATCCTCTCCCATTATATGTAATAATTGATTTGAAATCCATTTCATTAAAGAATTTATCCAGTGCAGCTATTAACTCTCCTTCTTCGGATGGTTGGGGGAGGAAATATTGTATTATGCAAAATTTATCTTCAAGATAAAAACCAAATCCAATAAGGAATGGAATATTACCTGTTCCAATGCTTAAACCTGTTGTTTCAATATCCAAAAACAATGAGGAGGATAAATCTATATTTTTAAACTCAGGAGATTGGCTCAAGTAATAAAGTTCATTTCCCCTGATTTCCAAACCATATTTTAAAGGTACACCTCCATAAACATAATCTGAAGGGAAAATGTGTTCGAAGACTTGAATCCTTGAAGGAAGTTCAATTAGATTATTTTGTTGTTCTATTTTTTCTTCTTTTTCTTTAAGCTTTTCATAAATGAGCTTTTCCAGTTTTTCTTTGTGTGTTAATTCTCTGTTCTTTTCCAGTTCTTGCCATTGCATTTCAATATCTCTATGCTTAGAAATTATCTCTTTTCTTTTTCTGAGTAATTTTAATTTTTCTTTATCAATTTCCATTATTCTTCTCCAATAAATTGAACAATTAAATTTCTTGAACGGGGTCTATTGTCAAAATCAATAAATATAATTTGTTGCCATGTACCAAGAAGCAGTCTCCCTTCCGAGAAAGGGACGGTTAAAGAAGGTCCTATTAAGGATGCACGAAGATGAGAAAAGCCATTTCTATCTCCCCATGTTTCATCATGGAAATAAGGGACATTACTTGGAATAATTTTTTCAAGAAGATTTGAAAGGTCTTTTATTAAACCTGGCTCATATTCCATTGTGGTTAATCCTCCAGTTGAACCAGGCACAAAAATTGTTACAATTCCTTTTTTTAAATTGGAACTTTTTAATTTTTCATTCACCATAGGAGTAATATCTTTTATGTCATTGAAGCCTTTTGTGGAAAAACTAATTGATTCTGTTAAAATTTTCATCTTTCCTTCTCCTACGAATAATTTATGTTGTTTGATATGATAAAAGCAATGAGGCAGGAGAACTCCATTTCACCTGGGTCTTTGAA
>CAZWBN010000090.1:0-7357 GCA_964632095.1 uncultured Clostridia bacterium
CCTGAAAATCCCGACCGTCTTCTTGATGGAAATGATGGAGGTTTAAATATCTCATACGATGGAGGAAAAACATGGCAGAAAATAAATAACATCCCAATAGGACAGTTTTATACGATTTTCGCTGAAAATAAGCCGAGTCCCTATCGGATCTGTGGAGGACTTCAGGATAATGGAGTAATGTGTGGAACAGACCAGTCAGTGCCTGGTGTAACAGAACCATGGAAAACAATTCTCGGCGGTGATGGAGCATATGTTATGTTTGACCCATCAGACCCAGATATTGCTTATGCGGAATTCCAGTTTGGAAATATCTATAGAATAAATTTAAAAGAGAAAACCACAAAATCAATAAAGCCTAAATCAAAACTTGGTGAACCATTATTAAGATTTAACTGGCAAACTCCTTTTCTGATTTCACCCCATAATCCATACATTCTATATATTGGAGCAAACAGATTATTCATTTCATATGATAGGGGAGATAATTGGTATCCAATAAGCCCGGACCTTACCACGAATCCACCTTTACAGGGAGATGTTCCTTTCGCCACCATAACCTCAATATCAGAATCACCCTTGAAACCAGGTCTGATTTATGTAGGCACAGATGATGGGAAAGTATGGGTTACAAAAAATGGAGGAGCGGCATGGGAAGAAATTGATGAAGGATTACCTGGAAAATGGGTCTCTCGGGTGGTGGCTTCAGCTTTTGAAAGGGGAACTGTTTATCTAACTATGACGGGCTACAGAGACGATGATTTTAAAACTTATGTTTATAAGTCAACCGATTATGGAAAAACCTGGGAATCCTTAAAAAGCAATTTGCCTGATGAGCCCGTGAATGTTATAAGAGAAGACCCACATAATAAAAATATTCTCTATCTTGGAACAGATCTCGGAGTATATGTAACCATTAATGGAGGCAAGGAGTGGCATTCCCTTCGCTGCAATTTACCGACTCTACCAGTTCATGATATCGCCATTCAATCAATTGAAAATGATATTGTAATCGGAACTCATGGTCGAAGTGTTTATGTTATGGATACTGAACCAATACAGGAACTCAATCAGGAAATACTTAAAAAGGAGGGCTATCTCTTTAAAATCAAGCCTGTAAAATTTGCAATGGATTACAGATATTACATGGAGGGTGTGAGACCAAAGGTAAAAATTTATTTTTATTTGAGAGAGCCGAAACCTAAAGCAAAAGTTTTCATTCTTGATGAAAAAGGAAAAGTCATTAAAGGACTTGATAGCACTGCTGATAGAGGGATAAATATCGTTGAATGGGATTTATCAGTTGAAAATCAAAGACAGAGATTTGCAAGACCAGGTAAATATAAAGTTAAAATCAAGGCAGGGAAAGTAATACTTGAAGGAGAACTTGAAATAAGAGCAGGAAAATCATTATTTTCAGAATGAGATAGATTAATTAATAGGATAAAAGCGGTAGCTTTTTCCAATAATTGAAATTTTGCCTTGAGCATTTACAATTATTGCTCCATATTGAGGGAATTTTTCTAAAATTTCTTTCTCATTTGAACTTACGAAAAGAGCAGTTGCAAGCGCATCGCAATATACTGTCTCTGGACCTATTACTGTCACACTCTGCTTACCCCGGGCAGGATAACCATTAAATGGATTTAAAATATGATGATAACGAATACCATTCACCTCAAAAAATCTCTGATAATCTCCTGATGTAGCGATTCCTGTATTAGTTTCAACAATTATTCCTAAAAAACCGTTTTTTCGAGGATGTTTAATTCCAATTCTCCACAATCCATTTTCAGGATTTTTTCCCCAGCAATAAATATCTCCTCCAGCATTTATGAATCCACTTTTAATTCCAAGTTCTTTTAATTTTTTATAAGCTAAATCTACTCCAAAACCTTTTGCACTCCCTCCCCAGTCGAATTTTACCCATGACGGAAAGGAAAATTCATTATTTTCTTTTAAAATCTTATTAAGTCCTACTTTTTTTAAAGCCTCTTTAATTTCTTCAGGTTCTGGAATTCGATATTTTTTATTCTGAAATCCCCATATTTTAGAAAGAGGTCCGATTGTAACATCAAAGGCTCCATCTGAGGCAATATAGACCCTGTAAGATTTTCGCAAAAGCTCTTTAAAAAGAGAGGAATTGAAATCTCGTTTGTCAGGGGAGAAGGTATTTTCTATTTGGGAAAAAACTTTCTCTACTGTTTTAACAGCTTGCGGGAATTTTTCAGAAGAGCATTTTAAATTGATTTCACATAGAGTGTCAAAGTAAAGAAGAGTTGTTGAATGCCATTTATCAGTTGATTTGCAAGAGCTAAGAATAAAGACTAAAAGGAGAAAAATGTAAAGGCGTTTAGCCAATTGATGTGTCCACACCAGAATTTCCTCTAATTTCCAAAAGGAATCTATTCGGTGCACATATTATTCTTTCTCCAGTATAAAATACAGGTGAGGTTTTAATACAGATTTTATTATGACAGGAGGATTCTTCAATCCATACTTTTCCATCTTTAATAGAAACTATAATTTTTCCATGAGCGCATATGTAACTTCTTCTTAGTTCAGTGGAGAGAGGAAGCCTTTCAATTTCCTTTCCCGAGATTGATATTTTTGCAAATTTCCCTCTGGTTAAAAAGGATGAATCTTTTTGTGAAATAACAGTCAGAAAAGTTGTTTTGTCTTCTTTTTCTTTCATTCTTTTCCATACAGAGAACAGTTTTCCTTTTCTCGGGTCTATAATCTTGTTTCTCAAAATTAAAGTGAAGGAGGGGTTTCCAGATTGTTTTAATTTTTGAAAGGATATTTTTATTCCCTTTAAGGATTCTTTCCATCCCCTTTTATATAATTCAAATGAAATTTTATTCCTTACAGGATGATAACCTGAAAACAGAAAACTTCTTTTTTCTATTAATCCTGTTTTAAATCCTTCTTCTAAAATTGGAGGAAGAAATTCTTCAGGAAAAGAGGAAAGAATGTATAATTGAAAAGGAGTTTTAGGAATTTCATGAAAAGAGAGTGATAAAACTGGAAGCAAAGTTAAGGATTTTAAAAAGTTTCTTCTATCCATTTTTCTCTCCCTTTTTAATAATTCGTATTATGGTCGGAAATAATAGATTCTGTTCTTTTCTGGAATTTCGTATAACAAAAAAACCACTTATAAAAAGCCCCAATAAAGCACCCAAAAAAGTGATTATTTCTTGCTGAATAAACAGAAAAAGTGAAATAATATACCCTATTATTGAACCTCCAATAATTCCAGAGAGTAATAAACCGAATATTTTTATTAATTGTTTATTATATTCAGTTTGAGGAATTTCAAATTCAACTAAATCCCCTGGATATACTCCAACAGGGTCATTCACTAAGATTGTATTATCTGAAGATTTTTTACCAATACAAAAAAGCCGTACATGACAGTGCTCGCATAAAGCAGGATTTGAAATTCTGATTCTTATCTTATCCTGCTCTTTGTTGAGAACTAATCCTTTCTCTTTCATTTCCAATTACCCTTATTGCTTTGGTAGGGCATTTCTCCAATTTTGGGAGACAGTCTTCTGGTAAATTTAATGGATTGAATACTATGGCTAAGTTATCTTCAAGTTTTATTCCATCAGGACATGCCCTTGAACATATTCCACATCCTATACATGCTCTTTCGCATAATTTTCGTGCAAGAGAGCCTTTATCTTTATTTTTACAGAAGACAATAACTCTCTGAAAAACCGGGAGAAGTTCAATAATGTTTCGTGGACAAGCTTCAACACATTTTCCACATGCAACACAATTTTCTTCTATTACAACAGGGAGTCCTTCACTCCCTATATAAATGGCATCAAACGGGCAGGCACGAACGCAATCCCCGAGTCCGAGACAGCCGTATTCACATAATTTATTCCCGCCACACACTATTTGAGCGGAAAAACAGGAATTAATTCCTCTATACTCACCCTTATATTTTGCAATAGCAATTGTTCCCTGACATAGAACCCTTGCAACTTTTTTTACTGTTTCAGTAACTTCTATACCAAGTAAATCAGCAATTTGCTGGGCAACTTCATTTCCTCCCACAGAACATAAATTTGGTTCTGCCTTTCCTTCCACGACAGCTTGAGCATATGCTCGACATCCCGAATATCCACAGGCACCACAATTTGCGCCAGGTAAGATTTCTTCTACTTTAGAAATTAAAGGATTTTCTTCAACCCTTAATTTCTTATATGCAATTACGAGCCCAGAAGAAAACAACAGCCCTAAAAGACCCATAGTAATTAATGGTATTAAAATTTCCATCATAACTTTTTATTTTAACATACCTGTAAAACCTAAAAAACCAAGAGCCATTATACCTGCTGTAATTAATGCTATTCCAGGTCCCTTCAAAACTTCAGGAACATCTGCCATATCTAATTGTTCTCGAATTCCAGCCATAAGAACAATGGCTAAGGTAAATCCAATGCCAGAACCAAGTCCAAAAATTATTGTTTGTATAAAGCCATAATTTTTAAGGGCAGCTAAAAGAGCTAATCCTAAGATAGCACAATTCGTGGTAATTAAAGGAAGATAAATTCCTAACGCCTGGTAGAGAGGAGGGCTTGTTTTCCTTATAAACATTTCGACAAGCTGGACGAGAGAAGCTATTACAAGTATAAAAGAGACTATCTGAAGATAATCAAGGTGATAAGGGATTAGAATCCAATGATTTATAATCCATGAAACAATTGCAGTAATCGTCATAACAAAGGTTACTGCTAACCCCATGGAAAAAGCTGAGTCTATTCTTCTTGAAACACCAAGGAAAGGGCATATTCCAAGGAAATAATGGAGAACAAAATTATTAATTAAAACAGCTGATATGAAAATTGTTACTAATTCCACTTTCTCCTCCTACCTTCTCTTTTTATCCAGATAATTGAAAATTCCCATTAATAATCCGAGAGTAAAGAAAGCGCCAGGAGGAAGAATCATAATTAACCATGGCTTAAACCAAGCTCCTGTTAAAGGCATTCCAAAAAAAGTTCCGCTCCCGAGAATTTCTCTAATTGAACTGAGTATTAAAAGAGAAATTGTAAAGCCAATTCCCATGCCGAGAGCATCTATTATTGAGCGAAAAACAGGATTTTTAGAGGAAAATGCCTCCTGTCTTCCCAGAATAATACAATTGACCACAATCAAAGGAACATAAGGTCCGAGTGCCTTAGATATATCAGGGAAAAAGGCAGCCAAAAATCTATCTGCAACTGTAACAAAAGTAGCTATAACTACAATAAAAGAAGCAATTCTTACTTGAGGCGGTATAAGTTTTTTTATTGATGAAATAACTATTGAACTAAAGAGAAGGACGAAAGTTGTGGCTGCGCCCATTGCAAGACCATTTACAACTGCATTAGTTACTGCAAGTGTTGGACAAAGACCAAGCAACTGTCTGAAGATGGGATTTTCAGACCATAAACCCTTTGCAAATTCTTGACTAATAGTTTTTTCTGCCATTTTTGACTCCCTCTATAATTTTCCTTCCTCTTTTAAAACCCGAATTCTCTCTAAAGCAGTATTCACGATATTAACAACAGCTTCGGAAGAAATAGTGGCCCCACTTATGATATTGACTTCATAAGGAGATAACTGGTCAGGAGAATTAACAGCTGGCTTATGTAAGGTAATTTTCTCTGTGCAATCTCTATTTTTCCAGAATTGAAGAAAATTCTTTTCACTTGTAATTTTAGCTCCCAAACCTGGTGTCTCCTTCTGGTCAAGGACTGTAAGAGAATGAATTTTAGTAATTTCCGGGTCCACTCCAAACATCAAATATATTTTATCCTGAAATCCAACTCCTCCAGCATAAACAGCATATCCGAGCAAATTATTTTTTTCGCCATTTACCCTGTAAATAATTAAATCTTTTTCCTCATATATTTTATTTGATATTTGAGCTCCTGAAATTACTCTGGTAATAGCCTCATTAATTTCTTTTTGTTTATTCAAAGCAATTCTATTTTTTGTTAAAGTTCCCACTCCTGCCAGAAAAGCACCTGATATCAACCCAATTGATGTAAGAACCACAATCATTCTTGCATAAATATTCATTTCTTCATCTCTCCAAAATATCGTGGACGCGTAAATTGATTTAGTAATGGAACGAAAGCATTCATGAAAAGTATTGAAAACATTACTCCTTCAGGAAGTCCTCCAAAAAGTCGAATTATTCCAATAAAAAGACCTATTCCTATTGCATATATCCAATTTCCAAGTGGGGTGATTGGGGAAGTGACCATATCAGTTGCCATAAAAATAGCTCCAAGGAGAACCCCACCAGCTAAAAGATGAAAAACTGGAGATGCATATTTATCAGGATTGGTTAACCAGAAAATTCCTGTGAAAAGGAAGAGGGTGGACAAAATTCCTGTTGGAATTCTCCAGTCTATACATCTTCGCCATAGTAATATCATTCCTCCGATAAGAAGGGCAATTGCAGAAGTCTCTCCTATACAGCCTCCTATATTTCCCCAGAAAAGTTCTTTTAAAGGAGTTAGTGTTCCTTTAACAATAGCCTGATTGAATTTTAAATTACCAAGAGGAGTTGCAAAAGTAGATATATCTATTTTCTGGAAAATAGTTGGTGTCCAGGTTGTCATTGCAACCGGAAATGCTGTCTGAAGGAAAGCTCGCCCAACTAATGCCGGGTTAAAAATATTATAACCGAGTCCTCCAAATGCTTGTTTGCCAATTCCAATTGCAATTACTCCTCCTATGAAAACTAAATCAAGACGAAGGGAAGGAGGCAGGGTTAATGCAAGCAATATCCCTGTTATAAGTGCAGAGCCATCCCATAAAGAATTAATGGGTTTTTTTCTAATTAAAAGAATTATCCCTTCAGTAAATAGACAGCTAATAATACTTGTTATTAAAATCGCAACTGCTCTGAATCTGAAGAAATATATAGATGCTCCTATAGCTGGCAAGAGACTTATTACAACCGTGTACATAATTCGAGGGATAGATTCCTTTTCTTTTAAATGTGGGGATGACTGGATTGTAAATATTTTTTCTTCTTTTTTATTCATTTTTGTTTCTTTAAAAGACTAACTTTGCTCTTCCCTGTTCTTATCCAGTGGACAAGAGGAATATTTGCAGGACAGACGAATTCACAGCATCCGCATTCAACACAATTTAGGATTCCCCATTCATCTGCTTCCATTAATTTCCCAAATTTAGTTAATCTCATTAACTGGGTCGGGACTAATCCCATTGGACAATGTTCAGAGCATCTACCGCATCTTATGCAAGGTTGTTCTTCGTCTGGAGGAATAGAGGTTAAAGCAATTATACCAGAAGTTGCTTTAATTACTGGCACATCCAGAGACCA
>CAZWBN010000091.1:0-7257 GCA_964632095.1 uncultured Clostridia bacterium
TGCTATTTTTACTGAAAGGTTTTACAAAAAAAGAAATAGAATTCTTTAAGGAAATAATTTTAGCAACCAGAAAAAAATTTAGCTAGATTTTATTTTCCTTCTTCAGCCTCTTAACTCTATCTCTAATCTTTATCTTTTCCCCATCTCTTTTTTCATCCCTTTCTATTACTAACCAAGGAACTTCGGTATTTTCTGGTTTTCTTGGTTTGTCAGGATGCCCATAAAGACCATGTTCTCCAAGAAACTCTCCATGATCTGCTGTAATTAAAATACTACCCCCTATCTCATTGACAACTTCTTTTACATCTTTTAAGACAAGCTCAAGATTTTCTTTATATGCTTTTCTTAAGCCTTCTACCCCTTCTTTACGACCAATTGCACCTGCTTGGGTACTTGGGGGAAGTTTTAATAATTTACCAATCTTCCACACTCCCTCTAAACCAAAAATTTTTCGAATTATTCCTCCTATAGGGACACGGATATTATTTTTTTTCTTTTCTGTTTTTCCTTTTGCCTTTCCTCCTCTTTCAGTAAAATTCTCTGGGATATAATGGATATAATTCTTGCCAATATAGGGTTCATGGGGTTGTATATAGTGCAAGATGAATCTTTTATTCTTGTAATTATCTTTTGCTTTAAATAGAGCTTTAGTCACCTCGCTTGGAAGAACGGTTCCCAGCTTATTATCCCATCCCCATTCCCAGACATCAACAATCCTGAAAAAGTGCTTTTTTCCATCAAATTTAAAGCCATAATGGTCTGTAACCTCGATCTTTGAATTTATGTAGGGATTTGCAGAGATGTAAACAATATCGTCATAAAAACCTGTAAAAACTTTATTAAGCCAATCCATAGTATGAAGTGCTGGAGATATAGCCTTTTTTACATTACCATCCAAATAGTTCCTATATACATCCTCAAAAAAATCATAACGGCATGCATCGAGAATGATAAGAAAATCCCATTTTTCTTCTAAGAGGTTCTTTGCTTTCCCATCCACTTTATAGTATCCTTCGGTCATCATATAATGTTACCTCAATAATCATCCACTTATTTTTGGAACAGAAACATTTTCTGTTCAAAAAAAGGTATATCCACTGCTTTAACCATCTGGGCTTTTTTATTTCTAAATAAATCCGGATAATCATGCAGGAAACAATGTTTTATTTCCTCTTTTCTGTCATTTTGACTATGTTGCCTCGCAGTATGATTTTTTTTATTCGTAAAATATTCAACAGATAATACATATCCGTTGCTAACTCTAACTATCTCTGAAATTGCATCTTCTATACTTTCTGGTGGGATATGAAGTAAAACATTTGAGGTTAGTACAATATCAAATTGATTCTCTCTAAATCCCAAGTTTTGTGCCTCCATCTTAAAGAGTTTGATATTTATACTTCTTCTGTTTTATTAACTCTTCCGCTCGTTTTAGCATTACAGAACTGAAATCAACGCAGTAAACCTCAGGAATACCTTTATAAAAGCTAAATAGCCTTCCAGGTCCACAACCAACTTCCAACAAAGTTCTTGGTTTTATTCCCTTGATCTCCTTTCTGAGTAAATGTCCCAAAATCGGCTCATAAATAAAATGGGTCTTAAACCTCTCAGGGCTCCTTAGAAAATATAATCCTTTCAAATAACTTTTTCCTCTTTCATTCCAATATTTCTTGGGTTCGTATTTCATGCTACCACCATATCACCTCGTATATTTTACATAAAAAGTCTTAGGTATAAGACCTTTATCCAGCATATCCTTAAACATAGCTTTATTCCTTTTAAAATAAGGATGATAAGTTTCGTAATCACGATATGTTTTGACTGGTTGTTTCATAATATCTTCAAATTCCTCATCTGTTAAGCCAAGTCTTCTTTTAACTTCTTCTATAATGTCTTCTTCAATAGTTGGCGGTTTCTTTATTTTCTCAAGTGCTTCTTCTCTTGTCATCTGGCCCGACCTGACGAGTGCTGAGTATTCCACATATCGTAAATCTATTCCAAATTTTTTTATCCATAAATAATTAGAAACAAACTTGGTATAGCGGTTTTCTGCGTGATGACCACCATACCACTCCCAACCAAACCTTTCATTCAATTCTTCTTTTGCTTTTTGTTTCTGATAATCAATGTAATAAAGAGGTCGCACACGTTTTATTTTATCTTTTGTCATCCATTTCAACCATTTATCCATCAACAGATTTGGGAATCTCTTTAAAGGTACACTGCCAAATTTATTATGCACACTTTCAATATATTTGCCATCCATATATGTCCATCCAAGAGGAGTGAACCCCTCGGTTCTGAAAGAATGTCCATTGATTATATATTTAACGTTAAACGCTTCAGCCATCTCATATAGCACGGTTGTAATAGCTATATCATTTGGTATATCGGCATCAGGAGTCGAAGCCTTTAAAAAAGATTTACAAAGGTCGTCATACTCCTCGCGATCTATACCTATTCGTATAAAATCTACATTCAGTTTTTCGACCATCTTTCTCATGTTTTCTTCCGCTGTTTTTGTATTCCAATTATTGTCCCAATGAACCGCTAACATCCTTACACCTTTTTCTTTTAATTTCCACATAAGATATGAGGAATCGCACCCACCACTTACTCCAATAACGCAGTCATATCTTTTCCCATTCCCCGATTTTTTTATTGCATCAACTATTTCATCTAATTGTCTACCTGATGTGGGGTAGTCCTTCTCCATCCTATCATGAATGTGACAATAATTACATACACCGTCTGAGTCGAAGGTTATTCCTGGTATCCCCTCATCATAGATGCATCTTGAACATGTCCTTTTAGACTTGCTCCCATCCATTTTTTCAGCTTGGTTTTAATTCCCTGTAGAGCTTTTCGATTTCCTCAATATTTTTTTCCCACTCAAATCTCTTCCTGATGATTTCAAGGTTTCTTTTTATGATTTTTTCTCTCTTTTCCCTGCTTTCGAGAAGCCCATTTAGTTTCTCAACGAAGTCAGAGGGGTCATCTGGTTTGTAAGTGGCCCCGAAGTACCATTTATCTTGGCCTTTTAACATTGTAATGGTCGGCCTCTCTGCTGCTAATGTGGCTGTTCCGCATGCCATAGCTTCTAATAAAGCCATTCCATAGGTATGTCCTATCTCATCTATTTTTTTTGGATGATAGGGGTCAATGAATAGATCAGAGTTTGCTATATAGAATTGAATTTCTTTATGGGGTATTCTATGGGCAAATTGAAAATTTTCGCGCCAATCTAGTTTCTTTTTCAGTTCCTCGTTTCTAATTATGATAAAGTTAACATTGGAGAACTCTTTGAGTTCCATTGCCTTTAAAAAGAGTTCTGTGAAGTCTTTTTCTATGTTGCATAGGATAATGACAACAGGCCCATTAACTTTTTGTAGTTTCTTTCTCCATTTTTCTGATTTCCTATCAGGAGAGAATTTAGTTAGGTCTACGCCCCATCGATGCACTTTAATTTTATCTTTTTCCCCGCCCAGTTCTTGAACTCTCTTTCCGCTTAGAGGATCTTGGACACATATTAAGTCTGCTTTTTTAAGAGTATGCCTAACTATCCAACCAAGGATAGGTGAACGATCGGGAATTTCTGCTATGTCGCTACCCCAGGCAGACACGATAAAAGGGTGGAATCCGGATAATGCACCGTAAAAGCCGAATGGTGTGACTCCAAGGGCATGAACGATATCGGGTTTTATTTTTCTGATTATCCTCCTTGTCTGTATTGGGCCTGTAATGAAGTTGACTTTGCTTATGGTTGTTAGATGGTGCATTTTAGCTCCCGGGATGTCAACCTCGCCGTGACCGATAACGTGGACATCATATCCTTTCTCAACGAAGTAGTTTACCCATCTGCGGGGATTTACCGCCCATTTGACGATTGAACATATGAAACACAGCCTCATTCTTTAACACCAGTAACTCCTATTCCATTTCTTTCGGTTTCTATAATCTCTGTAATTTGGGGCATGCAATCAAATCCAACAATCCTTCCTTCATAAGCGACCTCCTATACTCTACCTGACTTCTTTAGTTTCATTATTCTTTCTCTGATCTTTTCTTTCTCATCTTCACTTTGATATGTTATCTCCCTTTCCTCCTTGAAAATTTCCTTTAAAACTCGACCATCCATATCCTTGGGGATGGGGATGTTCATGAGATGGAGTATTGTGGGGGCTATATCCAGGATGCTTATATCATCAATCTTGCCTGAATCACGAATGTCAGGACCATAAGCTAAGAAAATTCCATATTTCAGATTTTCTGCCTTCCACTTGGTAGGCTCTGCAAAATAGTCTTTTCTGCCGATGCCCCCAACTGAATAGACTCCCCTCCCTTGCTCATATATTATGTCCGGTGCCTGATCAAGATATTTTCCATGGTATATATCCTCACTCCTGTAAACCTTCTCTGCAACCTTTAAATTATTGTCCGTCCTTAATTTCTCAAGTTTTCTTATTATCTCCTCACGCACTTTGTTGTATTCTTTATCGTCTCTTTTAAGCAGGAGATAGATGCTACCCTGACCCGTTGCGAGAGCCTTTGAATTCTCCCAGTCTATTTTATGCTCTGGAATTCCCGACTCACCAAGTAGTGAACCATCCTTGGAGGGTATCGACTCATATATCTCTTTTGGGAGATATTTCTTCAAAAAACCCTTTACCCTTAGCTTGTGAGTTAACCAGCTTAATCTCTCACGGGTTATTCCCAGGTCTCTTTGAAGTTTTATGATCCTGTCCCAATATGATCTCTTCAGTTTTAGGTAACCCTCTCGCTCAAGCCACGTGTTCTTATAAAAGGTCCTATAAACTCTGTGAATCCCATGGTCAGAAAGAAGGATTATGTTGTACTTATTATCGATGAAATTTCCAATATTTCTATCTATAATTCTCCAGCCCTTCAAGGTAGCTTCTTCGTCAAACAGAAAATGCTGGAGGATATTTATGTAAAAGACAGTGATCTGAAGAAAATCGACATTTTTTAAGAAATCCATCCCTACCCTGAATCTGAGATCTATAAGGGAGTATATCTCTTCAGCAGCTTTCCTTACATTTTCCGCTGTATCGGTCTGACTCACGGGATTTATTCTATAGTTATACTTTTCCTTCAGTTCCTTTTCCAGCGATCTGGGATATGTGTAATCTCTTTCCTCCACAACTGGATGCCCAGATATCATGAACCCATTTACCTTTTTTGGTGGATAGGTCGTTGGCATGTTTATAACGCCCACTCTAAAACCAGAATTTCCAATGTAATCAAAGATCTCTAAACTATCGAAAAGATCCGATTTACACACACTGAGTAACTTTTTCTTTTCCCTGTCCACCTGTTCCCACCAGAAAACCCCTAATTTGCCAGGATTTTTTCCTGTAGAATAACATTTCCAATTGGGGCAAGTAACAGTTGGTAGTTGGCTTACTGAATTGGCCCAGCAGCTATTGTCTTTGAGATATTTCAAATTGGGCAATTCTTCCTTCTCGATCCAAGGCTCGAGTAGATCCCAATTTGCTCCATCCAGTCCTATTACAATGGTTTTTTTCATTATAGAATTTCACCTATGGGTTTGATTATTTCAACACCATCCAAGATCTTCTCGTACTCTCGGATCATCAGTTTTGTTCCTCTAATAACATCGACAGGATGCATCAAAACAACTATATTTCTATTAACAGACTCGTCAATAAGCCAGTCAACCGTAAATCTGTCCTCACGATAATTTCTGTTAAGCCAGAAGGCCGATGGAAAGAATAGGATATCCTCAACTACGCGTTCTATTTCTTCTGGATTTTCGCCATTACCTAAAAAGTATTTTAGATTTGCCTCTTTTGCATACTTGACAAATTTTTGGGGATCATAGGTGGGGTCGTGCCTACGAGAAAGCTTAAACTTCCCCGAGCCATGCTTCGTGAATCCCCTGATCTTGCCTTCAAATCTTTCAGAGATTTTTGATAGCTCTCTTGAGAACCTATCGAAACTCTGGGTTTCAACTGCGTGCAGACCCACTGAATGCCCTGCTCTTAATATTTTCTTTGCCATTTCCCTCTTTGGCAGAGTCATAATTTGAAAAAAGAAACTAGCCTTTACCCCCCTGCTGTTTAAATCCTCAAGAAGATTTTTACAGGGTTCCAAATAACCAAGGGGATCTATTGCCGGAAATAACCCATAAATCATTCTTGGATAATTGTAAATTCCTTTCAGATAGGCTCTGTCTACATCTATTCTTAAGATTACTGGCATGATAATTATTCTAATTCTGTTTAATTAAATTGTCCCGAATCTATATATGTGCCTCACTTGCTTCTAATATTCAAAACCTTCTCGTAGGCCCTTTCAATTTCCCCCATATTCCTCCTCCAGTCTGCATTCTCCTTTGCTGCATTGAGAGATTCTTTTTTTCAATCCCTCGTAGTTAAAGTGCTGTTCTCCGGTGCAATAAAACAGATTCTCATTGAAAACCCTCGATGAATTTTTTATGCCAGATGTCAAAAGAAACCAATGTCAACATCAACTGATGATGTCGATGGCTTTCTTTTTCTGCATTCCTGAAGATTTTTTCCAGATAATCTTTATTAAAGTACTTATTTATGGCCTTGCTATCAAGGAGCTGTTGTGAATATTCCTTCAATTCATCCTTGAACCAGGAGTATGAACTCATTCCAAATCCCTGTTTTCTCTTATCAAAAACCTCTTTCGGTAATATGTCCGACATAGCCTTCCTGAGGATATATTTTCCCAAACCTTTTCTGTACTTCAGATTCCAGGGGATTTCGCATGAAAAGTCGACCAGTTCTGAATCCAAAAATGGGACTCTTATTTCGAGAGAGTTTGCCATAGACATGGCATCGTCAACAATCAGGTAATCATCAACTAGCTGTGTTTTTATATCTGCAAAAAGCACCTTATCCACCGGATGTAACTCGTTATTAAAACAGGGTGTAAATATCGCTTTAAGATTATTTTCATTATAGATATTCTTGAGATAGAGTCTATTAAGTTCATTTTTATCAAAAATATCACCAAATAGTATAAGATAAAAATCGGTCCAGTTACCCAAACTAGAGAGTGCCCAGAGATAGTTGTATCTGCTTTTTCTATCGATAAATCTCAGTTTTCCAAATAGATTTTTCTTGACGATTTCCGGAATAAGATTTATCCTATCTGCCCATAACACAGCTTTATACCTTCTCAAATACCCTGCAAATAATTCATCACCTCCCAAACCAGACATACAGACCTTGACCTTCTTTGCCG
>CAZWBN010000092.1:0-7186 GCA_964632095.1 uncultured Clostridia bacterium
AGGAGGTTATCATGAGAAAAATTGGTTTAAGTAGAATAACGATTTCCATTATAATGATATTTGCGGGTTTAGCCACAGATTTTTTCTGGTTCGCAAGGCTTATTGGAAAAGCATTTCCACCAACTTTACCCGTCCCTGTAGAAATATACAATGCCTTTGCAGTCCCGGATATTATTCTTTCTATTTTTCTTTATATAGGTGCATATGGATTACTTACTCAGAAAAAAAGCGGATATACATTTACCATGATATCAATGGGTATGTGGCTATTTGATGTAACTCTTGTTCTGAGCATAACAAAGGGAGAGAGACTTGACATTATAATCCCCTCTCTCATATTTTTTATTTTCACAGTTACTTATTTATATTTTAAATCATGAATTGGGACTTAGTAAAAAATATGTTTTTATCTTTATAATAAAATTTGGACTTGACATCTTCAAAGGCTCTTGAAATAAATTTGACAAATTAATCAAATATTATAAAATATATATCTAAAACATATATTTAAGACATTATTATGATATTGAAAAAGCAATTAGAGGAAAAAGAAAAGGGGTGTGAATATTCTTTACATAGGGTCTCAAGATTTATACAGCCAAGTGTTCTTCTATTTTTATTGAATAAGCCCTCTTATGGGTATGAATTAATCGAGAAATTAAAAGAATTAGGTTTTCACAAAGAGTCCCTGGACATAGGAGCAATATATAGGACATTAAGAAAACTTGAGAAGGAAGGATATGTAAAATCTTATTGGCGGAAATCTCAACATCAGAGAAAAAAGAGATTTTATAAAATAACACCTGAAGGGAAGATATTGCTCAAAATGTGGGCAGAGAGAATTGAAGAAAGGAAACGCGCTTTAGAGAAATTTATTGAAATTTATGCAGAGCTTATGAAAAATGAGAAAAAATAAATGCTGCCGATGTAAATGGAAAGGAAGTTAATTAACTTCCTCTTTTGAGATTTTATGTTCTTTATTTTTAATTTCCCCTGGTAATTCTTTTCCATCTCTTGAAAGGAGGAGGAAGAATGTTAGATAAAAATTTATTGGAAATGGCGATTCATTTTCATGGGCATAAATGTCCTGCCATGCCAATGGGTTTAAGGGCTGGCTTGGCAGCATTAAAAAAGCTTGGCGTGGAGAGAGCATCAAATAAAGAACTTTTCTGCTTTCTTGAGACAGGTCCTGCCCATGCCACTATGTGCTTTGGCGATGGTGTACAGTTTGCAACAGGTTGCACTTATGGAAAGGGGAATATTAAAAAATTGCATTATTCTAAAAATGCAATAACCCTCATCGATGTTAAGAATAAAAAGGCTGTAAGAGTAGCGTTAAATCCTGATTTTCAAAAAAAAGGATTAGCTTCAGAATTTGTTCGGATGAGAAAACAGGGAATTGAACCAAAGGATATTCCTCCAGAAATTGTAGACCCTCTTATAGAAAAAATAATGCAGGCATCAGATGATGAGCTTTTTAGAATAAGTAATGTGTTTGATTATGAGTTTGTTCCACCTAAAAGCACTTTTGAGTGGTATGAATGTGAAAAATGTGGAGAGGTAGTCTTTGCACATAAGGTGAGAATTGTGGATGGGAAAAAAATCTGTGCTCCCTGTTCAGGCTATGAAGAATCTCTTTTGGATTAAATCTCTTTTCTTTTGGTGTTTTTTATTTACAGGTATTTTTCTGGCTGAAACTCAGATTTATGCCCGGTCTACTCCATGGGAATATTATAGTAAGTATAAAATTATTATTCCAACCACTTATAATAGATGGAAATTACAGTTGAGTATCAAAGAAGAAGCAAGATTTAAGAATGGCATCCGTTATTATAATAAAATTCCCTTGGGGTTTTTAGTGAATTTGAGAAAAAATTGGAAAATTGGTTTTTACTACGCCTTAAAAAATAAAAGGAATAAAAATCGTTGGGAAAATTATCATCTCCTCTGGTCGGACTTGGTGTATCATTATACATCTAGAAAAATTGAAGTAAATAATCGTCATCGCTTTGAATTACATCTTACGGAAAAAGCTCAACGCTATCGAAATTTATTCCAGATTAAACTACATTTTTTAAAAGGGAAGCTCATTTCTTGGACGGGAGATGAAATTCGCTATTTCTTTAATAAAGGTCAATTTGCAATGAATGAGATTTTTGCAGGAATAATCTTTAAGCCCGTATCTCATCTTGCAATTAATCTCTATTATGATTACCGGTTGATCAAAAACAAAAATAACAGTTGGGAGAAAACAAATGTTATTCAATCCATGATAATTTATCAATTTTAAATGGAGGGATTATGATAACTTATTTTATAGCTGGAATAATCACCTTTATTTTTACAACGGTTTTGACAATTGCAGGTGTAGGAGCTGCATTCATTCTCATTCCGATTTTTCTTGCATTAAAAATTCCTCTCAGAGAGGCAATGGCTACTGCGCTTTTACTCAATTCTATAGCTATGATTTTTGCTTCGCGAACCTTTATAAAAAGAAAGCTTGTAGTATTTAAAACAGCTATACCTATTTTGATTATAGCTACTCTTCTTTCTCCTCTTGGAGCCTATACCAGCAAATTTGTTCCCCGAGACATTCTGTTATGGATGTTCTCAGGTTTTTTAATATTTGCTGGCACAATGATGTTATTTTATACAGCTAAAGAAAAAGAAAAACAGGCGTCTTCACTTACTTTAGTTAGTTATGGAATGGGAGTTGGAGCAGGAGCAGGTTATTTAGGAGGGCTCTTAGGCGTGGGAGGAGGAAATTTCATTGTTCCTGTTTTAGTCTGGCTCGGCTTTAATCCAAAAAAGGCTTCAGCCACAACTGCATTTATTGTGATTTTCTCTTCTTTTTCTGGTTTTCTGGGGCACGCTTCCTTAGGCCATGTTAATCTTAAATTACTTATGATTACTGCAATTGGTTCAATAACTGGAGCTATGCTTGGTGCATGGCTTATGGGGGAGAAATTAAAATCTCGGCAAGTTAAAAGAATTATTGGTATAATCCTTTATGGAATAGCAGCAAAAATGATCTGGAATCTTCTTAGATGAATAATTATTATCTTGCTCCTGTAATATTTTTTATAATTTCATTTGTGTTTTCGATGTTGGGTATGGGAGGAGGTCAGCTTTATATCCCGATATTATATTGGCTTGGCATGGATTTTAAAAACCAAGCTATTCCATTGGGACTTTTATTAAATTTTTGTACTCAGTTCTCTGCTTTTATAACTTATCTACGAGCAAAATTAGTAAAATTTAGAATTGCTTTACCCTTTGCTCTTGCAATGATAATTTGCGCTCCCTTAGGAGCACTGATCAATTTTACCCTTCCCGCTAAACCAGTAATTTTTCTTTTTGCCATATTTACTCTTTTTGCCTCTGTTTTGGTTCTTTCAGGCTGGAGACCGGTGAAAAAGGATTTTGGAAAAACAGAAGAACTAATTATAGCTCTCGTTATAGGAGCTATTCTCGGGTTTCTGGTTGGTTTAATAGGTCGAGGAGGTGGCTCTTTCATTGTCCCGAGTCTTTTAATTATTGGGCTTGACCCTAAAAATGCAGCAGCAACTTCTTCCTTTATTGCAAGTTTCTCCTCTGCAAGTGGATTTATCGCTCATTTATTTAAAGCTAAATTAAATTTTTGGGTCTCACTTTTGACTATAGCGTCAGTACTTACTGGCTCGCAGATTGGTTCTCGACTTATGGCAAGAAAATTAAAATCAAAAATAATAAAGAAAATTTTTGGTATAGTTTTAATTTTTGTTGCTCTTCTATTGCTTAAAGATGTATTTTTTAAATAAAATGGGATTACAAAATGAATAATATTGCTGTTGAAGTTTTAGACTTAGCTAAATGCTATGGAAAGTTCTGGGCACTTAAAGGAATAAGTTTTTCTGTTAGAAAAGGAGAAATATTTGGTTTCCTTGGTCCTAATGGAGCGGGAAAAACAACTACTTTGAGAATTATTACAGGCTTAAGTAAACCGAGTAGAGGAGAGGCTTTTGTTCTTAACCATAGTGTAACCAGAGATGAAATCTGGGTAAAACAACATATAGGAGTTGTTCCTGAAGTATCGAATCTTTATCCTGAATTGAGTGTCTTTGATAATCTCATTTTTATAGGTCAGCTTTATGACCTCCCATCAAAAAAAAGAATATTTCGGGCTGAGAAATTGCTAAAAGAATTTGCTCTTTATGAAAAACGAAACATTCTCTTCTCTAAACTTTCTAAAGGTATGAAACGGAAGTTAACAATTGCAGCCTCATTAATGCATGAGCCGGAAGTCCTTTTTCTGGATGAACCAACTACAGGACTCGATGTTCTGAGTTCAAGGAATCTTAGAAATTTAATTAAAAAACTGAACCAAAATGGAACGACCATATTTTTAACTACTCATAATATTAGAGAAGCTGATGAGTTATGTAATAGAATTGCAATTATTGTTAATGGAGAAATTATAGCCATTGATAGTCCACAAAATTTAAAGGATAAAACACCCTCTCATAATTTGTTATTGATAAGAGTGGATAAAGTGACGGAAAATTTAAAAGAGAAATTATTAAACTTAAAGGGAGTGAAAGGTGTTATTCAGGAAAATTCTCTGTTCAGAATTCAAAGTGATGAAATTAACTCAATTTTATCTTCGATTTTTAAATTATTTAATGAAGAAAAAATTAAAATAGACTCAATAAATACTTCTTCTCCTTCGTTGGAAGATGCCTTTGTTTATTTAACAGGTTTAGATCTTGAAATTATGAAAATTGATAAAGAAATAAAGTAATGTTTATTAAAACAATTAAAAAAATTTATTTTATTACTTTAAAAGACTTAAAAACTTATTATCTCAAGCCTCCCTTAATAAGTTGGGGCATAATTATGCCATTGGCACTTGTTTTTGCTTTCTATTTAAAAAACCCTAAGGGAATAAGAGAAATTATTCCAGGTTTAATAGGAATGGTTATTCTTTTTGGCTCTACCTCAATGGAAGGAGTAGTAATAACTTTTGAAAAAAGAGTAGGCACATTGGAGCGATTACTTCTCGCTCCAGTTAGGAAATCATCATTACTTTTAGGAAAAATGCTAAGTGGAGTAATTTTTGGTTTCTTAATGGGAATTTTATTTTTGATTATTTCACTTTTTATATTTGATTTAAATACTAATAAAATAATTGTCACACTAATCTTAATGTTTTTCTCTGCAACTTCTTTTGCTTCCCTTGGGATGTTTGTGGCAAGCAGTGTAAGAGAAGTGTTTGAAGCAATGACTTTATTTAATTTCTTCCGTTTTCCAATGATTTTTATTTGTGGAGTTTTTATGCCTTTAGAATCAATGCCAGGAATAATAAAATATATTGCATGGTTTCTACCTTTAACTTATTCAGTTGATGGACTAAGAAATTCCCTTTTAAATGAAGCGGGTTTATTCTCATTTGGCTTTAATCTATTTATGCTGATTTTCTTTACTGTATTTTTCTTTCTCCTTAGTATTTTTACCTTTAAAAGAAGATTAGTTTTAGAATATTAATTGGGAAATTCTCCTTGACAAAGATATACTTTATTTTTAAAATAAATATATGAAAAAATTATCATATTTTCATATGAATTTAGAAGGTTTGCTTACTGCTTTAAATGCTTTAGCTAACAGGATAAGATTAAAAACTTTTTTAATTCTTTTAGATGGTGAATTTTGTGTTTGTGAGTTACAGAGAATACTTAATATTGAACAATCAAGGCTTTCCCATCAATTGAAGGTATTAAAATACTCTGGTCTGGTTGAGACTAAGCAGGATGGAAGATGGATATTTTATTATGTGCCAGAGGAAATTAAAAACAATGAAATTATTAAGGCGATTAAAAAAAGTATCCAGCTTTCACCTACGGAGTTAGAAAAAATTAAAGAAATAAAAAGAGAAAGGACAGGAGGTAAGGAATGTTCTGGGATATTTTGATGGGAGGAATTTCTGCTTTATCGGATTAAAATTGACCCAGAGATTAAAAAAGAAGAGATAAAAGCTCGTTTAGTTAAACCAGGATTAATAGAAATTGAGTGGCCAAGGAAAATAAAAGGAGAAGAGATTCCTGTTGAGTAATATTAATAAACTTATTTTAGAATATAAAAGTCCTTTGATAAATGGTTTTATTCTCTCTCGGCCAAATAGATTCACTCTTTTGGTGGAGTTTAATTTCGAAACTGAAAGAGTTTATTTACCCAATTCAGGGAAATTAAGCACTGTCCTTGAAAAAGGAAGAGAAATTCCTTGTACTAAGGAGAAAGCAAAAGGGAGAAAGACCCGTTTAAATGCCTTTGCTGTTAAATTGAATGGAATTTATGCCACAGTGAATTCAAACTTTGCCAATACAATATTTGAAAATGTAATAAAAAAGAGACTTTTGCTCGATTTTTTTGTATCCTCTTCTCATAATAGAGTCAGATATATGGTTCTTATACTTAAAGCCATGATTAATGACCCGACTATTATCATCAATACTCGGGATGGTAACTTCTTGCAGACATAGGCTGCCAGAGGAGCTGCTAAGACTCCTCCAATGATTAAGCCAGCAATTATCTGCCAATGTACTAATCCAATTATTGTGAAAAAAGTTACAGCTTCAGCTATGGTTACGAAAAATTCCGATAGGTTAACGGAACCAATTGCAAACCGGGGATTATTTCCTCTGGCCACTAAATTTGAAGTTACAATTGGTCCCCATCCGCCGCCTCCGATAGCATCAAAAAACCCTCCAACTAATCCAAGTGGGAAAAGCTTAGTTTTCACCTCTTTCTCTTGGATTTTCTTGAATGATTTGTAAAGTATCATTATTCCCATTATGAACAGATAGAATGCAACAAAAGGTTTTATTTTTTTGCCGGGTATAGCAGTGAGAAGATAGGCACCTAAAGCTCCCCCTAATACTCCGGGAATCACCAATTTTTTGACCAGCGCTTTTTTTACATTTCCAAACCTTAAATGCGAGAGAGCGGAGGCGCCGCTTGTAAATATTTCTGCTGTGTGAACACTCGCACTGGCTGCAGCTGGCGGAACTCCTATGCTCAATAAAAGGGTAGTTGAACTTACACCATAAGCCATCCCAAGGGCTCCATCAATTATTTGAGCTATAAAACCAACAATTATGAAGAAGATTATGTTTTGATCCATAATACCAATACCTCCTTATTAGTAAAATTA
>CAZWBN010000093.1:0-7184 GCA_964632095.1 uncultured Clostridia bacterium
AGAAATCTAACTAAGCTTTACCTTGAAAGAAAAAAGAAGGTTATCGGTTCTCATTTCAAAACTAAGTTAGTTCTTTTTTTCATAGGGTTATCTTTGATCCCAACGCTTTTACTATTTTTCTTTGCCAGTGATTTAATAAATAGAAGTATTGAACACTGGTTTAGAACCCCGGTTGATCAGATATTGACTGATACTCAAAAAGTTGCAGAAGGATTTTATTCAGATAAAGAGGCTATTACATACCATTACGCTAAACAACTCGGGATTGAAATTCGAGAAAAGGATTTCTTTTCTTCAGGAAATACCCAGGCTCTTTTAAATTTTTTAAAAGAAAAAATAAAGGAATATCGTTTAGACCTTATAAGTATTTATATTGGAGAAAAAGAATTGGTCACCTTCCTAAATCCAAATCTTCCTCTTCAGGATTATCGTGATTTACAGGGAAATATCATAAAAAGGGCTCTTCTTGGGGAGAATTTTAAAAGAATAGAATCAATGGGGAAAGGGGAATTAATAAGAAGAGGAATTTCTTTCAATCATCCCACTGCAGGGAGAGTATTAATTGTTACAGGTAAGTTTCTTCCACAAAATTATTATGAAAATATAAATAGAATTTCCTCCTATATCCAAAAATATAAGTCCTTAAAAATATTAAAGGACCCTATAAAAACTTCTTATCTTTTGATCTTTCTTTTTGTAACTTTATTAATTATTTTTACAGCGAGCTGGATCGGGTTCCATCTTGCAAAAAGCATTACAAATCCAATTGAGAAATTAGCACAGGCAACGAGGGAAGTCTCAAAGGGTAACCTTAATGTAAGAGTGGAAGACCCTGCTTCAGATGAAATAGGAATTCTTATTGAATCTTTTAATCAGATGATTTCGGATTTAAAGGAGAGTAATAAAAAAATAGCGCAGAAAACAGAGGAGATAGAAAGGAGAAAAAAATACTTTGAAACTGTGCTTAATAATATTTCAACAGGAGTTATTACTATTGATGCGAATGGATTTATTACTACCATAAATCCTGCAGCTATAAATCTTCTTCAATTGAATTCCTTAAATCCTGTTGGAAAAAATTACAAAACTTTTCTAAGTGAATCAACCTATTCAGAGATTGTTAATATTCTTGATAAAGCAATAGAAGGAAAATATAAAATAACAGAGAAAGAGATAAGTCTTAAATTCGATAGCAGAACCATTACTTTAGCTTTAACAATTACTCCTTTTCAGGATATGAATAATAATTTTATGGGAATAATAGTTGCTCTGGATAATGTAACACAGATTATTACTGCTCAAAAAATAGCAGCTTGGAAAGAAGTAGCACAGAGAGTAGCACATGAAATTAAAAATCCTCTTACTCCAATTCAACTATCCGCAGAGAGAATTATAAAAAGCTTGGGAAGAGAAAAGAATAAAAAAATTATTGAAGAAGGAGCTAAAACTATTATTCAGGAAACAAGGACTATTAAAAATCTTGTGGATGAATTTAGCAACTTTGCTCGTTTACCTGTTATTTCACTTTCCTATACAGATTTACACCAGTTAATTGAACAGACGATTTCTCTTTTTAGAGGAATTTATAAAGACATTGAATTTGAGGTTTTCTATTCCAGTGAGGTTCCTTCCCAGATTTATCTCGACCCTGAACAGATGAAGAGAGTTTTTGTTAACATAATTTCAAATGCTGTAGAGGCTATGGATAGAAAAGGAAAAATAACTATAGCCACTTCTTATAATCATGAAATAAAAACAGTTCGCATAGAAATCAGTGATACTGGTCCAGGTATTCCAGATACTGACAAAGCAAAGCTTTTTGTTCCATATTTTTCTACAAAGAAGAAAGGCAGAGGGCTTGGTCTTTCAATAGTGCATCAGATAATTACAGAACATAATGGAACAATAAAAGTTGAAGATAATGTTCCTCATGGAGCAAAATTTATTCTTCAGATACCAACATGAATAAAGAAAAAATATTAATTATTGATGATGAGGGAGGAATAAGAACTTCCCTCACTGGTATTTTAGAAGATGAAGGATATTTAACAAAAGCTGTTGAGAGCGGGGAAGAGGGATTAGACCTTTTGAAGAGGGAGAATTTTGATCTTGTTCTGCTCGATATCTGGCTTCCAGGACAGGATGGAATCGAAATTCTAAAAAAAATAAAGGAGATTAATGAGAATATTGTGGTCATAATGATTTCAGGACATGGAACAATAGAAACCGCTGTCCAGGCTACTAAATTAGGAGCGTATGATTTTTTAGAAAAACCTCTCTCCTTGGAAAAAGTTAATTTAACAGTAAAAAATGCCCTGAAGCATAAAAGATTAGAAGAAGAAAATATTCAATTAAGAGAAAAATTTAAATCAAGATATGTTCTTGTAGGAGAAAGTGAAGCAATTAAAAGACTGAGGGAACAGATAAAAATTGCTGCTCCTACAAATGGAAGAGTTCTAATTTATGGAGAAAACGGAACAGGGAAAGAATTAGTTGCGCGATTAATTCATGAATACAGTCATAGAAGGAATAAAAGATTTGTTGAGATTAATTGTGCTGCTATTCCGGATGATTTAATGGAAAGTGAACTATTTGGTTATGTAAGGGGGGCTTTTACCAATGCATTTAAGGACAAAAAAGGGAAATTATTTTTAGCAGATGGAGGAACTTTATTCCTTGATGAAATTGGAGATATGAGTTTAAAAACTCAGGCAAAATTGTTGAGAGTGATTGAGGAGCAGAGATTTGAACCTTTAGGGAGTACAGAATCTATATCCATCGATACTCGTATTATTGCAGCTACTAATAAAAATTTAAGGAAAGAAATTGAGAAAGGGAAATTTAGGGAAGATTTATTTTTCAGAATAAATGTAATACCAATTTATATACCTCCTCTTAGAGAAAGGAAAGAGGATATTCCTCTGCTTGTTAAATATTATCTTGAATACTTTTCTACTGAATACGGGAAAAAACCGAAAAAAATAACTGATTCAGCTATGGAGCTTTTAATGAAATATAACTGGCCTGGAAATGTGAGGGAATTAAAAAATCTTATTGAAAGATTGGTTATCATGATTCCCAAGGATGAGATTGATGTTGCTGATTTATCTCTATTAATGGTTCCTTTTCCCTCTCAAGATAATTTTATAGTAAAGAAGTTCAGCAGTTTTCAGGAAGCCCGGGAAGCCTTTGAAAAAGAATTCATTAAAAGAAAATTGATAGAAAATAACTGGAATATAACAAAAACATCAGAGGAGTTGAAGATAGAAAGAAGTAACTTATACAAGAAAATTAAGGCATATGGGATAGAAATAAAAAGAGATAAGATATAAAATGAAAACCCAATACGAAGGTAAGTTAAAATGGTTACTTTTCCAAAGTGGCAGTGATAAATTTCCTTATAGACTATTTATCGAGGAGAAACCAGGAAAGTTTCTCTCTCTCCTTGTTCAGGATAAGTGGCCGGGTCCAAATAAAAAGATATTCTGTTTGTCAGAAGGAACAATTGAAGAGAGTGAGCTTCCTTCTGGAGAACTTGTTGAGAAAAGCGAGATTCTTTCTTGTTTAAGAGATGAGAGAAAATTGTCAATTATATTAAATCGCCCTGTTAAAAAAAGATGTTGGTTTATTTTTAGAAAGAAAGAATATAAAAAGAAACCCGGCGAATTTTATGAACAAATTTTTTGGATTACCCAATCTTCAGCAGTTTCTGAGAGAAGAGGAGCTTATTTATATAAGTCTCCAAAAAAAGGTGGATTTAAGGTAATAATAGATATAAATGAGAAATATCCATACAAATTTCCTCATGCAAGAATAGAAAGAAAAAAATTACCAGTCGGGGATTATGCTCTTGTTTATGATGATGAATTAATAGCAATTGCAGAGAGAAAGACAAAGGATAATTTTATCCATGAGATATCATTTTTTGATGTTTTGAAACTTCGCCTTCAGGAATTAAATCTTTATCCGTACAAAGCTGTTGTTTTTGAATCGTCTTATTCTCATTTCCTGACTCCGAAAAAGTTTTTACCCTATTCACCTTCATATTTAGTGCAGCTTCTTGCTGATTTAATTATTGAATTTCCACAAATTCAATTTATTTTTTGTGGCAGTAGAAAAGGAGCAAATGAATGGATTTATCGATGGTTTGAGAGATTGCATCAAAATATTTTGAGAAAAAGAAGATAGTATGTTATTCAAAGAGAAAGCAGTATTTATTGATATTGACACTCAATTTGATTTTATGAATCCGGAAGGGAGTCTTTATGTTAAAGATGCAGAGAAAATTGTTCCTAATATTAAGAAATTAATAGATTTTGCATTAAAAAATAAAATTCCTATTCTTGCTTCAGTCGATGCTCATAAAGAGAATGACCCGGAATTTGAGAATTTTCCTCCCCATTGTGTTAAAGGAACCCCGGGTTATGAAAAAATACCAGAAACTAAAGTTTCAAACTGTGAGATTGTTGAAAATAAGCCTCAAGAGGTAGAAGTATCACCTGAAAAGGAGATAATAATAGAAAAACAGGTTTTTAGTTTGTTTGATAATGTGAATTCCGATAGAATACTTAAAAAACTGGGCAAGTCAATAGCAGTGATTTTTGGAGTGGCAACAGAATATTGTGTGCGTGCCTCTGCTTTGGGATTCCTTGAAAGAGGCTATGAAGTATTTATAGTAACCGATGCTATAAAAGAAATTTCAGAGGAAGAAGGCAAAAAGGCTCTTAAGGAATTGAGAAATAAAGGAGCAAAATTAATTACAACTGACCAGATTTTAAAAGAACAATTCTAAAAATTTTTTAGTTGCATTTTTTAGTTTTTCATTTTAAATTTTAAATTCATTCTGAGACAGAAGGTAAAAAAAATGGAAGAAAGAAGTCAGGAGATTAAAGACAAATTAGAAGAAATTCTTTATCCCAAAAAAACTCCAGCATTTAAAATTACTTTTATATTTAAAACTCATCTTTCAGAGAAATATAAGAAAGCAGTAGAACTTGCTAAGAAAAATCCAACTTACAGGGAAGAGGAATGTGCGAGTGGTCTTAAACATTATGTTACCTATACCCCTGAACAGGTTGAAGAAATGTTTCAGTTATTTAATTTAATCCATGATTTTGAAGACCTTGAAATTCTCATCAATCATAAGAAACTTCCTTACGCCCACCAATTATGGATTCCATTGGTCTGGTTTTACAGAATTTAATAGGCGGTTAATTTTTTGAATTCTTTAAAACGTTTTTTTATTTCTTTATGGGTTAAAGTAAGTAGTCTATTAACACTAAAATCTTCCACAACAAATGATGCCAGAACACTTCCATAGATAAGAGCTTTACATATTATGGATAAGTTCACTTTTCCTTTTTTATCGAGAAAACCCATAAATCCTCCTGCAAATGTATCCCCTGCTCCTGTCGGGTCGACTACATCTTCCACTGGATGAGCTGGAAAGGCAAAAATACGCTCCTCGCTAAAAACCATAGCTCCATGAGTTCCTTTTTTCAAGATTATTAATGATGGTCCCAGTTTAATTAATTCTTTTCCTGCTTTTATAATATTAGCTCTCTGGGTTAGCATTTTTGCTTCTTCTTCATTTACAAAAAGCACATCAATTCTTTTTATTACTTTAAGGAGGGAATCGAGTTTATGTTCAATCCACCAATTCATTGAATCAAGGGCTATTAATTTTGGTTTTTTCATCTGATTTAATACATTAAATTGTAAATCCGGGTCAATATTAGCTAAAAACACGAAATCTGATTCTCTATATTTTTCAGGTAAAATCGGAGAGAACTCAGAAAAAACATTCAGTTCAATTTTGATGGTTTCCCGAAAATCAGGGTTTTCATCATACCTTCCTTCCCAGAAAAAGGTTTTTCCAGATGCAACTTTTAGTCCTTCCAGATCTATATTTCTTTCCTTTAACAGCTTCAAATATTCATTCGGAAAGTCTTTCCCAACTATTCCAACAATTCTTGGTTTGGTGAAAAAACTTGATGCAAGAGCAAAATATACGCATGAGCCACCGAGTACTCTTTCCCTTTTACCATGAAGTGTATGAATTGTATCCAAGGCTATTGAACCTACAACTACAAGACTCATTTTAGGTATTTTTCAATAATTAATTTTAATTTTTCTTTTATCTCAGAAGGAATTAAATCAGGAGCCGTAACAATTGCATTCTCAAGAGCTTTACCACATTCACATTTTTCTCCCCTGGAAGGAGGAATAAGTAATAGGCTTTTTTTAATTATACTTTTTGCTTTATCGATGCTTTTCTCCAGATTTTCAAGAATTATTTCTACTGAGACTGGTTCCTCTGTTAAATGCCAGGCATCATAATCACTCACAACATTCATAGTGACATAGCATATTTCTGCTTCCCGTGCTAATTTTGCCTCTGTTGCACTTGTCATCCCTATTACATCTCCTCCCAGTTTGCGATATATCAAAGATTCTCCTCTTGTTGAGAATGCTGGACCTTCAATGCACACATACATTCCTCCTTTGTGCACCCTGTATCCTAATTCTTTTCCTGCATTAAATAAAATATCCACAAGTTCAGGACAAACCGGTTCAGCAAAACTTATATGAGCAACAATTCCATCTCCAAAAAAAGTATTTATTCTTCTTGTCCTATCAAAAAACTGGTCTGGGAAAACTATATCTTGAGGATTTATTTCTTCTTTTAAAGAGCCTACCGCACTTACAGAAATTATTCTCTGAACTCCAAGCATTTTAAATCCATATATATTTGCCCGATAATTTATTTCTGAGGGCATTAGTTTATGCCCTTTTCCATGACGGGCTAAAAAAGCCACCTTTCTATTATTTAATTTCCCAATAACATAAGAATCTGAAGGTCTTCCGAAAGGAGTATGAAGCTCTATTTCTTTAATTTTTTCAAGTCCTTCTATTTCATATAGTCCTGTTCCACCTAAAATTCCAATTTCACATGTATTTTCTGACTTCATTCCTTCCTCCACTTTTTAAAATAAGACTATATCTATATAATTTAATCTGAATAAAGTCAAGAAATTTAATAAAGTAAGTGCCCATATTTAGTCATATTGACCATATATGGATAACTTTTGACTACATAAAAAATAAAAATCATTTATTTTCAACAATTAAAACTTGGCATGAAATTTGTATAATTTTTTATGATGTAAGGGGAGAATCCCTCC
>CAZWBN010000094.1:0-7180 GCA_964632095.1 uncultured Clostridia bacterium
CATTTATGGAATTCCAATGAGGAAAGAGGAGTGTATAAAACCACAGATGGTGGAAAAACATGGAAGAGAATTCTTTATGTTGATGAAAATACAGGTTGTGCAGATTTAGCGATAGACCCTCAGGAGCCAGATATTCTTTATGCTGCTATGTGGCAATTTCGACGAAAGCCCTATTTCTTCACTTCAGGTGGACCTGGAAGTGGACTTTATAAATCAACCGATGGCGGAAAAACATGGAAGAAATTGACAAAAGGGATTCCAAAAGGTGAGCTTGGCAGAATTGCTATTGATGTTGCTCCTTCCAGACTGAGCACAGTTTATGCTCTTATAGAGGCTAAAGAAACTGCCTTGTATCGTTCTGATGATATGGGGGAAACCTGGCGAAAAATGGGAACAGGTCTTGGTATAAAAGCCAGACCTTTTTATTTTGCAAATATAAAAGTGGACCCGAAAAATCATAATCGGATATATAACACAAGTCTATTTTTATTCATGAGTGATGATGGAGGAAAAAGTTTTACTTCACCTCTTTCTATTGAAGCTTTCTTTTTCTCAAAAATTCACCCTGACCTTCATGCAATATGGATTAATCCAAATAACCCTGACCACATTATTATAGGAACAGATGGAGGAGTTTATATTTCATATGACAGAGCTCAGCATTTTAAATTTGTAAAAAATCTGCCTGTATCCCAGTTCTATCATGTGAGTTATGACTTTCAATATCCTTACTGGGTGTATGGAGGACTACAGGATAACGGTTCCTGGCGTGGACCTTCTCGCGCATTTAATGTTGTTGGAATTCAGAATAAAGACTGGGAAAATGTAGGTGGAGGAGACGGATTTTATGTTTTTGCTGACCCTTATGAACCCCATATAGTTTACAATGAGTGGCAGGGTGGAAGATTACAGAGATACAACAAGAAAACAGGAGAAATGAAAGACATAAGACCATTACCCAAAAAAGGTGAGCCAGAATATCGTTTCAACTGGAATACTCCAGTGATTCTCAGTCCAAATGACCCGAAAGTAATTTATATGGGTGCACAATTTCTTCTAAGGTCTAAAGATAGAGGTGATAGCTGGGAGAGAATATCTCCTGACCTGACAACCAATGACCCGGAAAAACTCCGTCAGGCAGAATCTGGAGGATTGACCATAGACAATACCGGAGCTGAGAATCACTGCACTATTGTGACTATTTCTGAATCTCCCCTTGACCCCAATGTGATATGGGTTGGAACAGATGATGGAAATCTTCAGATTACAACAGATGGTGGAAAAACCTGGACAAATGTGGTGAAAAATATTCCCGGATTACCTCCAAATACATGGTGTGCATGTGTTGAGGCAAGTCACCATGACAAAGCTACTGCCTATGTGGTTTTTGATGGGCACAGAACAGGGGACATGAAACCATATATTTATAAAACCACTGATTTTGGAAAAACATGGGTTTCTTTAGCAACAAAAGATATTGAGATTTATTGCCATGTTATAAGAGAGGATTTAGTAAATCCAAATCTATTATTCCTTGGCACTGAATTCGGTCTTTATATTTCCATAGATGGTGGAAAGAATTGGACTCGATTAAAAACCCTTCCAAAAGTTGGGGTAAGGGATATTGCAATTCATCCGCGCGAGCATGATTTAATTCTTGCCACCCATGGACTTGGAATTCAGATTATAGATGACATTAGTCCTTTACGCCATCTTACTTCTGAAATTCTCAATTCAAATGCTGCTGTGCTTCCATCCAGACCAGCAGTTATTTCCATTCCCGGATATCTTCAGGAATTTCCAGGTCATGATGAATTTTATGGTCCAAATCCACCTGAGGGCGCAATAATAACCTATTATTTAAAGAAAAGACATATTTTTGGAGATTTAAGAATAGAGATTTATGACTCCAAAGGCAATCTGATAAAAACTCTTCCTGCAAGAAAGGAAAGGGGTATTAATAGAATTTACTGGAATATGCGTTTAAAGCCTCCTAAAACTGCTCGTGCACCAGCTCTCTCAGCAAGAATATTTTTTGGTCCAACTGTTCCAGAAGGTACATATACAATTAAATTAATAAAAGGAAAAAAGGTTTATACTGGAGAATTGAAAGTAATTCCAGACCCTGGAACAAAACATAGTGCTGAAGCGAGAAAACTCCGTTATGAAACAGTTATGAAGCTTTATCGAATACAGGAACATCTGGCTTATCTGGCTGATGCCATTGTTGATGCTCGGGATAAAGCTCTGGAGATTGAGAAAAACAACAAAAAGAAGATCGGGAAAGGCTTAGCAAGGGCTCTCAGAGATTTTGCTCAAAAGCTGGATAAAATTCATAAGTCCCTTGTTCAGGGAGAAGGGATGTTTAGTGAACCTAAACTTAGAGAAAAGGTCATTGACCTTTATTCTTCCGTCAGTGGCTATGGAGGGAAACCAACGAAATCTCAGCTTATTTATTTAGATGTGCTCGAGGAAGAGATTAGGAAAATTGAAAAGAAATTCCAGATGATTAAAAACAAGGAACTTCCTGAATTAAATAAAAAACTTCTTAAAAAGAGAATTAAACCAATAAAGATATTAACAGAAGAGGAGTATAGAAAAAAAGAGGAAAAATAAAAATTAATTTGGTCCCCAGTTCATCAGGACTGGTGGGACTAAAGAGATAAAGCAGAAAATCATCCAGATTAATAATAAAGGAAGAAACCATTTAGCCCATTTTTCCCAGCTTATTTTTGCTAAGCCGAGCACACCCATTGTAACGCCTGATGTTGGCAAAACCGGGTTAATGTATTCTGCAAGCTGAAAAGCAAACACTGTAGTTTGTCTTGTGATTCCCACTAAGTCTCCAAGAGGAGCCATGATAGGCATTGTTAAGGCTGCCTGAGCAGTTCCTGAATGCACAAAGAAGTTAATTATGCATTGAGCAATAAACATCATGTGAGACGCTATAATTGGATGAAAATTTGAAATGAATTTTGACATTCCATAAAGCAGAGTATCAAGAATTTTCCCGTCTGTTGCAACTACTAAAATTGCTCTTGCGCATCCTATAATTAAAGCAGCATTTATCATATCTTTTGCTCCTGATACAAAGGCTTCAGCTATTTCTTTTGATTTCAGTCTACCAAAAATGCCACAGAAAATTCCCAGAGCAAGAAATAGACCTGCAATTTCATTGATAAACCATTTGAATTTCAGTATTCCAACAACCAGGAGAACCATTCCAGATAAAAAAGTATAAAGAACCAGTTTGTGAGATTTTGTAATTTTTATTTGTTGATTAGAAGGATTTAATAAATCCAGTTTTTTCCTTTTCTCAAGGTCTGATTCATAAGTTGGACTTAATTTAGGATTTTGGTGAATTCGAGAAGCATATCTCATAACAATCCCAATAGCAATAATAGTTCCTATAGCCCAGATTATTAGTCTATAACCAAGTCCAGAATAAATAGGTAATTCTGCTATTCCCTGTGCTATCCCAACTGTAAAGGGATTGAAGAAAGCACCAGCAAAACCCGATGCTGCACCCACAAATGGTATTGCCACACCAACAATTGTATCGTACCCGAGAGAAAGAGAAAGGGGGACGAATATTAAGACAAATGGCATTGTTTCTTCACACATCCCAAATATTGCTCCACCCAAGGAAAAGATTGTCATGGTTACAGGAATTAAAAGGCTTCTTAAGGTTTTACTTTCTCCAAATTTAAAAGCTAAATTGTGAATAAATGCAGTGATTGCACCGGTTTTTTGAATAATAGCAAATGCTCCTCCTACAACAAAAATAAATACAATAATTGAAGATGCTTCTATAAAACCTTTTATCGGAGAAACAAATAATGCACTGAGACCCTGGGGCTGGCGTTTTACAAAAGTGAATGAATCAGCAACTGGAATAGTTCTTCCATTTTTCTCAATTCTTTTATATTCACCTCCTGGTATAATCCAGGTTGAAATTACAGTTAGAATAACCATAAAGTAAATAAGAACTAATGTATGAGGTAATTTAATTTTTTTTAGTTCCATTTTTTGCTTTTAAATGAATAAATGAAAATTTTGGATGAGAAGATTAACATAAATTTTAGAAAAAATGAAGAATGAAAATAAATAATTTGAATAGTTTGATTTACATTATTTCATTTGGTATAATGAAATTGCGTGGAGGTAGAAATGAAGAAGAACATTCATCCACCGTATTACGAGTGCACGGTGTATTGCGCATGTGGAAACAGTTTTAAAACAAGGTCAACAAAGAAAGAAATAAGAGTTGAGATTTGCTCAAAATGTCATCCCTTCTTTACTGGAAAACAAAAATTCGTGGATAGTGCAGGTAGAGTAGAAAAATTTTATAGAAAATACGGCGAATCCCCTTCCTAAGGACTTAAAATGTTTTCAAAGCTTGATTCAATTGAGGAAAAGTTTAATCAATTGACGAAGTCTTTAGCAGACCCCTCTATTGCTTCAGATATTAACAAATATAGAAAATTAGCAAAGGAACATGCTGAATTAAAAGAGATCGTGGATAAATATAGAGAATATAAGGAAGTGGAGAAAGGGATTAAAGAAGCTGAAGAAATTATTGCAGATTCCTCTGATTCAGAATTGAAAGAACTGGCAAAGGAAGAATTAAGAGAACTTAAAGAGAAGAAAGAAAAATTAATAAAGGAATTGAAAATTCTTCTCTTACCAAAAGACCCGAATGATAAGAAAAATGTAATTTTAGAGATTAGAGCAGGAGCTGGAGGTGATGAAGCCTCTCTTTTCGCTCAAGAGCTTTTCAGAATGTATTCCCGTTATGCAGAGAAAAAGGGATGGAATGTAGAGGTCTTGAGCACAAGTTTCTCTGCAATAGGTGGTTTTAAAGAAATCATCGCAAGTATTCAAGGCAAAAAAGTTTATAGGCGCCTTAAATATGAGAGCGGTGTTCACAGAGTTCAGAGAATACCACAGACTGAGTCAGGAGGAAGAATTCATACTTCAACAGTAACAGTTGCTATTCTGCCAGAAGCAGAAGAGATCGATGTGGAAATTGACCCAAAGGACTTAAGAATTGAAACCTTTGGTGCCTCAGGACCTGGGGGACAGCATGTCAACAGAACCTATTCTGCTGTCAGAATAACTCATATTCCTTCTGGAATTGTTGTTTCCTGTCAGGATGAAAAATCCCAACATCGCAACAGGGAAAAAGCTCTCAGAATTCTTCGTTCCAGATTGCTTGAAAAAATGAGAATGGAGCGGGAAAAGGAAATTGCGGAGGCAAGAAGAAGTCAGGTTGGAACAGGTGAAAGAAGTGAGAAAATAAGGACATATAATTTCCCTCAGGGAAGAGTTACAGACCATAGAATAAATCTAACTTTATATAAATTAGAGAATGTTCTTGACGGAGAACTGGACGAGATTATTGATAATCTTATTGCTCATTTTGAGGCTCAAAGACTTGAATCTGAAATAGCTTCTGTGCCTGCCTGAAATAAGTGAGTTCTATTCGTAATTCCTTAATCAAAGCAAGAAAATTATTTGAAAGTAAAAATTTACCCGCCTTTGAAGCTATTCTATTGCTTGAAAAAGTTTCATCATTGCCAAAAGAGAAATTATTTGTCGATTTAGAGAAGAATTTTGACCCTGAACAGGAAAAGGAATATTTTAAGTTGATAAATAAAAGATTAAGAGGTTTTCCCCTACAATACATTCTTGGATATCAGAATTTCTGGTCATTAAAATTTCAAGTTGGTCGAGGAGTTTTTATTCCAAGACCAGAGACAGAACTTCTTGTAGAGAAAGCAATAGAACTATTTTCGAGGGAAGACGAGATAATTATCGTTGATATTGGAACAGGGTGTGGAAACATTGCGATTTCCCTGGGAAAGGAATATCCAAATGCAAGAGTGATTGGAGTTGATGTTTCAAAGAAAGCGCTTGATTACGCTATTAAAAATGCTAAATTTTACAGAGTGCGGAATGTGGAATTTTTAAAAGGAGATCTTTTTGCTCCTCTAAAAAAATTAAATTTATATGGAAAAGTGGATTTAATAATTTCTAATCCTCCATATGTTTCTGAGGAAGAATGGATTAATTTGGATGAAGTAATAAAAAAGCATGAGCCAAAAAGAGCTCTTGTGCCAGGCAAAACTGGATTGGAATTGATTGAAAAAATCATAAAAGAATCGCCTCAATTTCTCAAAACAAAAGGATATTTACTCTTAGAAATAGGAGAAAAGCAAGCAGAAATGGTTAAGAATTTATTTGATAAAAAATGGAGTAGAATAGAGATTTTCAAAGACTATAATAATTTACCTCGCACCATAAAAGCTCGCCTGAGTTAGATGAATTCGAAATTTCTATTTGCAATCTAAAACGATTCTTGAAAAAGGCAGGATTTAAAGTTATAGTAAGAACAAAGTAAAAGAGTATGAAGACTTTTTCAGGTAAAGTTCCTGTCATTGCCGATTGTCTAAATCACTATTTTGACTTCAATTTTAAGTGTTTTCAGCGCCCGAGTTGTAACCTTGTCTTAAAGCTTTTGAAAAAAAGTTCCAATAAAGGTATATTATAGTGAATTTGCGTTTTAAATTAAAATTTACTTGAAATGTAAATTTTATTGACCGGCTTTAAAATTTTTATTGGACAGTTGTATTAATGTTAGTCTTCCAGTCGGTTTTAGCTATTATCCTTGGAATAGCAAATATTTTCTGTTATTGGATAGCATCTAAAAAAGAGGACTCTTTTAATATTGAGAAATTTGGAAACGAAAAAAGAATATATGAAAGAAATATAAGAAAAAGAGTTAGCTAATACATCCGTGTTAGATCAAAATTCAATGTCTCTGAAATACATACTAGTTAGATCATAATTTTTGTCACCGAAATTAACTTTCATTTTCCTTCCCAGTCAATTAACATTATATCCAGCCTCTCTGAAATTCTCTTTAATTCTTCCTTTTTTGCCTTTCATCTTTGAATAAATAACTCTTACTAATCACTTTTAGCTCACAATACTGCGTGATAATCTGAGTTTTTCTCTTCTTACTTGCTCCTAAATACTCTTTAAATTGCCTTTTTAAAAGCTCCATTTCAAACTCCTTTAACATTTCTCTCTCCTCCCTGGAATGAATAACCAGGGAGAAATTTTATCACTTTCGGTGACATTTTATTTTGATCTAACCAGTTCATTTCGGTGACAT
>CAZWBN010000095.1:0-7164 GCA_964632095.1 uncultured Clostridia bacterium
ATCCATAAAATTCCAACAAGATTAATATGTTTTTCCATGAATGCCCTCCTTTATTTTTCTTCGTAAATAACAGCAGTTCCACTTGCACTTACCATTAACATTCCTCCAGACTTTCCAACCTGAATGGTTTCATAATCGAGGTCCACTCCGATTATTGCATTTCCCCCCAGTGCTTTTGCCTGCTCTTTCATTTCCTCAATTGCAATTTCTTTAGCTCTTCTCAATTCTTTCTCATAAGCTGCAGATCTTCCTCCCACAATATCCCTGATTCCTGCAAAAAAATCTTTGAAAATATTTGCACCAAGAATAGCTTCTCCGCTCACAAGCCCAAGGTATTTTACAATTTTCTTACCCTCAATATTTGGAGTGGTAAGAATTAACATCTTTTCCTCCAAACTTTTTATTTATTATCAATTGGTATGGTATATATACCACACTTAGTGTGTCAAGTAAAATACAAAAATTATAATGGGTAAAATGCTAATTTGTTTAAATTCAAATAGATAGATTTTGGCATAAAATTTGCATAAAAATTTTCGGATGAGGGAAGAAAGAACAATACAAAAGGAGATTCTTTTATCAGGGAAGGGTATACATAGTGGGAAAAGAGTTGATATGCGGTTAAAACCAGCCACCTCTGGAGGAATAGTCTTTAGAAGAACAGATTTAGATAATCTTGAATTTAAAGTTAATCCTCAGAAAGCAGAAGCTAATTATTCTACTGTTTTAATTCAAAATGGATATAGAATTAGAACAGTTGAGCATTTATTAGCTACTTTATATGTTTTTGGAATTGATAATTTGATTGTTGAACTAAACGGGGAAGAGATTCCAATTATGGATGGGAGTGCAGCACCATTTGTTCAAGCCATATTAAAAGCAGGAATAAAACTTCTTCCCTCAACGAAAAAAGCAATTCGTCTTACAAAGCCTTTTATTATCAATGAAAATGGAAGTTATATTGAATTTTATCCTGATAATGAATTCAAAATTAGCTATACAATAGAATTTGAGCATCCTTTTATACAAACCCAGAGTCTTTCTTTTGCAATAAATATAAAAAATTTTGTAACAGAAATTGCCCCAGCCAGAACTTTTGGTTTCTTAAAAGATGTAGAAAAACTTAAAGCAAAGGGTTTAGCTTTGGGGGGAAGTCTTGAAAATGCCTTGGTTTTAGATGATAATTCTTTATTAAATGGCTCTCTTCGGTATCCAGATGAATTTGTAAGACATAAAATACTGGATTTTATTGGAGACCTTGCTTTACTTGGACATCCTTTAATGGGACATTTTAAAGCCTTTAGGGCGGGTCATTCACTTCACTTGAAAATAGTAAATTTTCTAATAAATAGTCAAGAGTTCTGGAAATACGAAGACAATGAGATAATGTATAATTTCTCAGAAACCATCAATAATAAAAATTTATAAATATCTATTTGCCAAAATTCCATCTCTTAGGTAAAATTAAGAAAGCTGAAAGGAGGAGATTTTAATGAAAAAAGAAGGTGCAAAAAATGAAAAATTAAATAATTATCAGAAAGCGCTTGAAGTTTATTCTAAAGCAATGAATTATTTTCATAAAAAAGATTATTTAAAGGCTATTGAATTATTTAAAGAAATAATTAATAAATACTCCTCGGAAAAGGAAATAGTCGATAGAGCAAATCTCTATCTTTCTATTTGTAAAAACCGTATGGAAGGGAAAGAAGTAAAGCTTAACAATTTTGATGATTATTTTTATTATGGAATCTATCATTTAAATTTAGGTAATTATGAAAAAGCAATAGAATTATTAAAAGAAGCTCAAAAGAAAGCACCGAAGGAAGGAAAGGTGTATTATGCATTAGCAGATGTCTCAGCTCAAATAGGTGATGACAAATCAGCTTTGAGTTATTTAAAAAAAGCTATAGAATTAGACAGCTTTTTTAAAATTTTGGCTCAAAATGAAGTTGATTTTGAGCCATTAAAAGAAAATAAGGAATTTAAAGAACTGGTTAAATAAAATGTTTCGCCCTTTTTTGGGAGTAGTATTAGCTGCAGGCAAAGGAACAAGATTCAAATCAAATCAGATTAAAGTATTGCACAGCTTACTAAATGTTCCAATGGTTTGTTATGTAATCAGAGCTCTGGAAGAAGTCAAGCCAGAGAAAATTTTAGTGGTTGTAGGTCATCAGAAAGAGAAAGTAATGGAAAAATTGGCTTCCTATAATGTTGAATTTATTGAGCAAATAGAGCAAAAAGGTACTGCGCATGCATTAATGAGCTGTAAAAAAGTTTTTGAGGAAAACATGGAAAAGGACATTCTTGTTCTATATGGAGATGCTCCACTCATTCAACCGGAGTTACTTCAAACTTTAATTCGTTCTCACCAGAGCAGTAATAACGCTGTCACTCTGATAACTGCTGAACTCGATTCTCCTGAGGGATATGGAAGAATTATTAGAGACGAAAAAGGGCAAATAATGAAAGTAATTGAAGAGAGGAATGCCAGTGAAAAAGAAAGAAAAATAAAAGAGATTAATACAGGAATTTATATGTTTAAAGTCTCTGAATTAATTCCCGCTCTTTCTCAAGTTTCTCTTGATAATATAAAGAAAGAATATTATTTAACCCAAATAGTAGAAATTTTTTATAAAATGAAAAAGCAGATCGGAGAAGTAAAGACAAATCAAATTGAGGATATTCTTGGAATAAATACACGCCTGGAATTAGCGCGTGCTATTTCAATTTTGAAAGGGAGAAAAATAAAAAAGCTCAGCGAGAATGGAGTTACATTCCTTGACCCAGACAATACCTGGGTTGATTTTACAGTGGAAATTGGAAGAGAGACCATAATATATCCTCATGTTATTTTAGAAAAAAACACTATTATAGGGGAAGAATGTATAATCTATCCCTATGTTCATATAATAGACAGTAAAATAGGGAACAAAGTAAAAGTGCTCAGTTCTTCAATGATAGAGGAATCTCAGGTTGAAGATGAGGCTCAAATTGGTCCTTTCACTCATCTTCGGCCGAAAACAATTATTAAAAATAAAGCAAAAGTTGGGAATTTTGTGGAAATGAAAAATACAATTTTTGGAGCTGGTTCTAAAGCAGGACATTTAAGCTATCTCGGTGACAGTGAAATTGGCGAAAATGTTAATATTGGTGCAGGGACTATAACCTGTAATTATGATGGAATCAGAAAATATAAAACATTAATTGAGGAAGGGGCTTTTATTGGTTCTGGCACTGAACTTGTTGCTCCAGTGAAAATCGGAAAAAAATCCTATATTGGAGCTGGTTCTACAATTACAAAGGATACAGAGCCTTATTCTTTAACTGTAGCAAGAGCAAAACAGGTCTCCAAGCCTGACTGGGTTAAAAGAAAAAGGAAGGGGAAATAATGTGTGGAATAATTGGATATTTGGGCCCAAAAAAAATTAGTTCAATTTTAATTGAAGGACTAAAAAAACTTGAATATAGAGGGTATGATTCAGCTGGATTAGCTGTTGTAAATAAAGGAAAATTGGAAATAAGAAGAGTGAAAGGGAAGATAAGTAACTTAGAAGAAATAATAAGAATGTCTCCAATAGATGGTAATTATGGAATAGGGCACACAAGGTGGGCTACTCATGGAAGACCATCAGAAGAAAATGCTCATCCTCATCGAGATTGTACTGAGACAATAGTAGTGGTTCATAACGGGATAATCGAGAATTATCTTGATTTAAAAAAGGAATTAATTGGAAAAGGGCATATTTTTCGCACAGAAACTGATACAGAGGTAATAGCCCATCTAATTGAAGAAAATTTTGACGGGAACTTAGAAATTGCAGTTCAAAAAGCTGTTAGAAAATTAGGCGGAGTTTTTGCCTTTGCTGTGATCAGTTCAAAGGACCCTGAAAAAATAGTTACTGCTAAAAAGGGTCCTCCTGCAATAATAGGTTTAGGAAGTGATGAATATTTTGTAAGCTCGGATTTGGCTCCTATTCTTGGTCATACCAAGGATGTAGTTTTTCTGGATGATGAGGAAATTGCTATAATTGATAAGAATGGAGTGCAATTTACCGATTTTAATGGTAAAACTTTAAGTAAAAAAATTGACACAATTACTTGGGATCCCATTATGGTAGAAAAAGGGGGATTTAAACACTTCATGCTGAAAGAGATATTTGAACAGCCCAGAGCATTGAGAGAAACACTCATGGGACGGATTTCATTGGATACAGGAAAAATATATTTAGATGAAATAAATATCTCTCCCGAATTTTTGAGAAAAATTTCAAGAATAAATATTATTGCCTGTGGAACTTCCTATCATGCCGGACTTGTGGGCAAATATTTCCTTGAAAGCTTAACCCATATTCCAGTTGAAGTAGACTATTCTTCTGAATATCGTTATAGAGATTTTATCTTAGAGAAAAATCAATTGAATATTATAATAAGTCAATCCGGTGAAACTGCTGATACATTAGCAGCATTAAGAATAATCAAAAAAAATAAAGGTAAAACTTTGAGTATATGCAACATGAAGGGAAGTACTGCGACTCGTGAGGCAGATGGAGTGATTTACACACATGCAGGACCCGAAATTGGAGTTGCTTCTACAAAAACTTTCATCACTCAATTAATGGCTCTTATGCTTTTTAGTTTATATCTTGCCCGACTTAAAAATAAATTTAAAAAGAATGAGATATTGACTTATTTTCAAGAGCTTCAGAGAATTCCTCATAAAATAGAAAGCATTCTCTATCAATCCTCAAAAATTGAGAATCTTGCTCAAAGATATTTTCATTACACAAATTTCCTCTATTTAGGAAGATGGGTTAATTTTCCAATTGCTTTAGAAGGAGCTCTTAAATTAAAAGAAATTTCCTATATTCATGCTGAGGGCTATCCTGCTGGAGAAATGAAACATGGACCCATTGCTCTAATTGAAGAAAAAATGCCAACTGTTGCAATTGCTCCAAAAGACAGAGTATATGAGAAAATGCTCAGCAATATTTCAGAAGTGAAGACAAGAAACGGGATTGTCCTTGCAGTTGCATGGGAGGAGGACAAAGAGATCAAGGAAAAGGTTGATGAAATTATCTATATACCCTCTTCTCATCCTTTATTTACACCATTTTTAACAGTTGTGCCTCTTCAACTCTTCGCTTATTATATTGCTTTAAAGAGAGGCGCAGATGTTGACCAACCAAGAAATTTAGCTAAAAGCGTAACTGTGGAGTAAAAGGAAAATTTTATCTTTTAAATTTAAATAATCTCATTCCATTAAATATTACTATAAGGGAAGCACCCATGTCTGCAAAAACAGCCATCCATAATGTAGCTAAACCCGGTATAGCTAAAGTGAGGAATATTGCCTTAATTAATAAGGCAATAAATATATTTTCTTTGATAATCCAAAGAGCTTTTCTTCCGAGGCTGATTGCAAATGGTATTCCTGATAAATTATCAGACATTAGAGCAATATCAGCGGTTTCTAAAGCAGCATCAGTACCAGCTGTTCCCATTGCAATTCCAATGGTAGACGCAGCCAGAGCAGGCGCATCATTAACTCCATCTCCAACCATCCCAACTTTATCGTATTTTTTCAGAAAATATTTTACAGCTCTGACCTTATCCTCGGGCAAAAGCTCAGCCTTAAACTCATCAATTCCCAGCTCTTTAGCAATTGCGGTTGCAGTTCCTTTATTGTCACCTGTAAGCATTGCGATTTTCTGAATTCCGATTTTACGGAGTTTATCGAGAGTTAGCTTGCAATTTTCTCTTATTGCATCTGATATTACTAAAATCCCCAGTATTCTTCTGGAACTTCCAACAATAACTACTGATTTACTTTCTTTTTCGAGTTCTTGCATTTTTTCATCCAATTCAGGAGTGCAAAAATTATTTTCTTCAAAAAGTCGATGATTTCCTATGTAAAAATATTCTCCACCAATTTTTGCCATTGCTCCCTTTCCTGTAATAGCTTTAAATTCTGAGGGTTCTGAAATTTCAAGTTTCCATTCCTTTGCTTTATTCAAAATAGCCTGAGCTAAATGATGTTCTGAGCGAGATTCTATACCTGCAGCTATTTTTAACACTTCTTCTTTACTATAATTGTTTAAAGGAATCACATCCAGGACCTCGGGTTTCCCTTTAGTTAAAGTCCCTGTTTTATCAAAAACCAGAGCTTTCAATTTCCCTGCATTTTCTAAATGAACTCCTCCTTTAATTAAAACTCCCTTTCTTGCTGCCTGTGCCAATCCTGCTACAATTGTGACCGGAGTGGATATCACTAAGGCACATGGGCACGATATAACTAAAAGAACTAAAGCCCTATAAATCCATACTGTAAAGGGTTGATTAAAAATTAACACAGGAATTATCGCGGTCAAGAATGCTCCTGTTACCACACTTGGAATATAATATTTCGCGAATTTGTCAACAAAACTCTGAGAGGGAGTTTTTTGAGCCTGAGCTTCCTCAACCATATATATTATTCGAGCCAATGTAGTATCTCTTGCAGAATGCGTAACCTTAACCTCTAAAAACCCATTTTGATTTATAGTTCCTGCAAATACAGTATCACCTTTCTTTTTCTCTACTGGCATTGACTCACCAGTTATTGGAGCCTGATTAATATATGAACTTCCTTTAATCACCTTGCCATCCAAGGGAATTTTTTCTCCTGGTTTAATTACAATTACTTCTCCGATTCTCACAGAATTAACATCAACTTCAATTTCTTTTCCATCTCTTTTCACCAATGCCTTAGGAGGAGAAAATTCCATTAAAGAACGAATAGCATTTCTTGCCCGGTCCATTGAATATCGCTCAAGCAATTGTGCTATTGAGAAAAGTAAAACAACAACTGATGCCTCTACCCACTCTCCTATAAAAGCTGCACCAATTACTGCAATTGCCATTAAAAAATTCATATCCAGACTAAGTGTGCGGAGTGCAGCCATACCTTTCCGCGCTATATAAAATCCTCCAATTATAATAGCAGTAATAAAAACAGAAATAACTATATTCTGGCTGATTCCTGATTTTGAAAGAATTATGCCTGTAATAGTTAAAATGCCGGAAATTATAGTTGTAATTAAGTGCTTTCTTCTTTCCCAGAAGGGCAGTTCCTCTTTTGACAGCCTTTTTATATCCGCTTTCATTCCAGTTTGATTTATTGAATTT
>CAZWBN010000096.1:0-7106 GCA_964632095.1 uncultured Clostridia bacterium
CGATAAACAGCTGGGGTTTGATGTATTCCCTAAAGTGATGCGGAGTTAGGGATTAAAACAAAAATCAATCGAAAAGCTTTTATATACCATTTTCCACTACAAAAATCAGGTAATGCACCCATTCCAAACTAGGAGAACAAGAATGAAAAACATATTAATTTCCGGTTATTACGGGTTTGGCAATATAGGGGATGAAGCGATACTCAGTGCCATGATAAAGCAAATAAAAACTAAAATTCTCGACTGTAACCTTATCGTAACATCCTACAACGTAGAAGAAACAAAAAGATTGCATGAGGTAGAAGCAATTGATAGATTGGACTTCAATGCAATTAGTCAACAAATAGAAAATTGTGATTTAGTAATTTTAGGTGGAGGTGGATTGTTTCAAGACTATCATGGAATTAAAATAGCGGATATTTTTACTCAACCGGGTTGGGGAATCTCTTCTTATGCTATTGTTCCATTGATTGCTAAGATGCACAACAAGCCGGTATTATATTATTCTCAGGGTATAGGTCCTTTATTTTCTACAGAATCGCGGACATTTGTTGCTTTTGCCTCGGAGCTGGCAGATATGATTACTGTAAGGGACAAAGCCTCAGAAGACCTATTAAGAGAAGTTGGTGTGCCATCTGCAAAGATTAAATTGGGCTTGGACCCAGCCGTTGGTTTAGAGATTGCATCTGAGGAGAAAATAAAAAATATTTTGATGAGTGAAGAAATTCCACTTGATAAAGAGATAGTATGCGTTTCTGTCAGGCAGTGGATAGATAAATCTCTTGAGGAGAATTACAAAAAAGCACTCTCAGGAGCTTTAGATGATTTCCTAAGCAACAATAAGTTCTATCTCCTTTTTTTACCATTCCAAAATATGGAGGGTGGAGGCGAGGATGCAAAGATAGCAGAAGAAATAATCGAAGGGATAAGAAATAAGGATAGATGTTATCTCTTAAGAGGCTCATATCACCCGAGAGAAATAGTTGGAATTATTTCAAAAGCAAGTTTGGTAATTGGAATGCGTTACCACTCGATTATCTTCTCGCTTATTTCTAAAGTTCCATTTGTGGCTTTAAGTTATGACTCTAAGGTAAAGAACTTAGTAGATGAGCTGGAATTAGGGGAATATTGTATGGAAATAGATGCAATAACTTCGGAAGATGTGAGTGAAAGAATAATTAAAGCCCTGTCAGATAGAGAAAAAATTCAGATAAAGTTAGAATCAGCCCTTAAAGAGATGAGGGAGAGATTAGAGGTTAGTTCTGGTTTGGTTCAAGCTTTTGTCGAAGGTCATGTAATATCTGATGTTAAAACTGATATAACAGACATAACAGACATTCTTAGCAAAATAGAGAGAAAGAAACTTGTTAACCTTCGGATGGTTGCTGGTTTGGAAAAACAACTTAAAGATAAAAACGCCGAGGTCGTCGACCTGCAGGAAACGGTGGCTGGTTTGGAATCACAGATAGAAATAAAGAATCAGGAAATCGGTCAATTGCAAGAAACACTTCGTCAAAGAGAGAGTTCGTTGTCCTGGCGGTTCAGTCAATTTTACGGTAGGTACTTCAGCATGGATTCTCCTCTCACTCGGTTTATTTCGTATATCCTCAATAAAATTGTACACTCTCTTGAACATAGGAACGTTGCAAAAACTAAAGAAACAAAATACTACAAGCAAGAACTTGAAAGCATTTTAAAAAATCATGAAGGAAAAGTAAAGGGTATTGTTGTATATCCATCAAATGTTGATTGGAATATACCTTTGTTTCAAAGACCACAGCAAATAGCACTTAAATTATCTGATCTTGGATACTTATTTTTCTTTTCCACTGTCAATGGAGGATATGATAAAATAGACGGCTTCTATAAAGTGAAGGATAATTGTTACATAACAAATCAGTATGACTTATTAGTTAAAGAACTACCAGATTTCATATTCATGCCATCATCCCCTAACTTAGTGATAAGATTGGAGGACGTTCTCAAAATAAAAGACAAAGCGCTAATTATTTACGAATATATTGATGAAATTCACCAAGACATTACAGGTCCACTTTCTATTGATTGTCTGCATCGCCACGAATACATGATAAAAAATTCTGATATAGTTGTTGCGACATCGGACAAACTTCTCGATGATGTAACAAAAATCCGCAAAAAAGGCGTATATCTTATTCCAAACGGTGTAGAGTATGAACATTTTCACATTCAAAGAGATTATGATGATATTCCATCGGATATCAAATCAATTATAAAAAAAGGGAATCCAATTATAGGATACCATGGAGCTTTAGCTAAATGGTTTGATTACGAACTCGTAAAAGAAATGGCAAAAAAACGACCTAATTACGAAATAGTACTTATAGGCTGGGATTATGATGGCAGTATACGCAATCAACGTTTAAAGAGATTTAAAAATATTCACTACTTAGGAATTAAAAAGTATCCTATACTTCCTAAATACGCTGTCTGGTTTGACGTTGCTACTATTCCCTTTGTCTTGAACAAGATAACTGAATCTGCATCGCCCATAAAGATATTTGAATACATGGCACTTGGAAAACCAATCGTAACTACAGATTTGAGAGAGTGCCGAAAGTATAAATCCGTTTTAATAGGAAAAGATTACGAGGACTTTATCGAAAAAGTGGATAAGGCTTTAGAATTAAGAGATGATCCTGCCTATTTAGAGTTATTAGATAAAGAGGCTAAGGAAAATACTTGGGAAGATCGGGCAAGGAAGATAGATGAAGCAATTCAAGAACATTTTAACCTTTCCTCCGATATTCTGAATTACAAAAAGTGATACTTAAAACATGCGATTAGCAAATATTTTTGGTGCTATTCGGCGGGAGCATTTGCTTGTTTATATTGTTGGCTATCTTCTTTTGGTTGCTTTTTCTTTAGCCCTACAACACTGGAGTTTGTCGGGACTACCGAAATATTGGCTATTTGTTGCTATACTTCTGTGTTTTGTTTTTCACTTACATATTGGCACATCCTAAGAGTTTCATTCAGCGTGGTTCCACACGTACCTTCTTGGTTATTGCTACAGGCATCATTATTCTGCTGCGGCTTATCTGGATACTTGCGATACCCACATTGCCGTTCTCCGATTTTGAATTCTATAACGCTTTTGCCACGCAAATTGTCCAACAGAAGTCATTTGAAATAGAATCCATTGCCGCTCGGATGTACAGCCTGGGGTACCCTATAGTGCTTGCAGCTACCTATGAAATATTTGGTGTGCATCTTATGTTAGCCAAACTGCTGAATATCCTGTTCAGTGTGCTCATGACAATGCTTCTTTTTTGGATTGTAAGGTATTCTTTTGACGAGTGCGTAGCACGGGTAACGATGATGTTGTTCATTTTTTGGCCTGCGCAAATTATGTATAACAGTGTGCTGCCCTCAGAACATCTATACATCGTGGTGTTGCTGTCTGGAATATTCGTTCTGATCCGAAATTTGCTGGTTAAGTCTGCAACTAAGTGTTATGACATCTTGGGAGCAGGCACCCTGTTAGGTCTATCCTACACAATTCTTTCCGTCTCAATGGTTGCTGTTGCCGTTGGCTTTGTGAAGCTATTTGTTTGCTAAAGGCACCTTGGCAAGGAGAGTGGGTAAGGCTATATCGCTATTCGTTGGCTTCACGTTGGTGCTAGGAGTTTATCTTGGTGCAATGTCATTGCTCGGAGCACCTTCCGCTTCACCTTCGCTAGTAGGATATTATTTGATGATAGGAAGTAATTACGATTCTAAAGGGATGTGGAATCCTAATAATGCTCAAGTTTGGGTGCATAATAGCCCAGAAGAAGCGAAGCGCATCGCAGTCCAGCGTGCGTTCAATCGTATAACGCTCAATCCAATAAGATTTATCGTTTTGGTCTTTGAAAAATTCGGTGTCATATGGGGCTACGACTTATATGGTGCTTATTGGAGCACGGCAAAGATGGATACAACAGGACTAACTCCTCTTATAGAGCAAAATCAGATGGCGCTATATGCAATCTCCCAATTATTCTTATTTGGATTCTATTTTTGAGTGCTGTTGGCTGCTACAAATTGCGAAAGGGACAACTTAACAGCGGGACAAGCCTACTTCTGATGATTTTTCTTGCTTTTGTGATACTACATAGTTTTTTAGAAGTGCAGTCACGTTATCATTACCCCTGGGATCTAATTTTCTTGATCTTGGCAGGTTATGGTATAGTTGGTAAGCAAGTTGAGTCATCCTTATATTCTGCTCAATACTGATGAAAGTGCTATTATGGCTTTTTATCATGCATAATTCGACTCACCACTCATTATAGCATATTTCTCCACAACCTCCTCCGTATCCCCAAACGCAACCTGCTCGCCATGATTCAACAGCAGCGTTTGGTCACAAAACTTTTTCACCGAGTTCATATCGTGAGTGACGAAGACGACAGTCATATCCTCCTGACGATATCTCTCGAATACTGCAAAGCATTTCTGCTGAAATTCCATGTCTCCTACTGCCAGCACTTCATCAAGCAGCAATATCTCTGGCTCGGTTTGAATCGCAGTTGAGAATGCTAAACGAACTACCATCCCACTGGAAAAATTCTTTAATTTCGTATCCTTAAACCGTTTCAATCCTGCAAAATCAAGAATTGCATCCATTCTTTCTTTAATCTCGGCATCTGAAAAACCCATTATCGCACCATACACATAAATATTTTCTTTTGCAGTTAAATCCGGTTGAAAACCAACGCCCAGTTCCAAAAATGACGTTATTCTTCCATTTACCTTTACACTACCCTTAGTAGGTCTTATGGTATTGGCGATGATCTTGAGCAGCGTGCTTTTTCCACTGCCATTTGGCCCAATAACGCCAAGCCACTCGCCTTTCTTGACACTGAAGTTGATGTCTTTGAGGGCGGTAAATTCTTCATATCCCTTTTTAGTATCGAATAGTCCAACAAGAGTTTCAAAAACGGTGTTTCTCTTCTCGTGAGGTATCCTGAAGTTCTTCCACAAGTGTTCAACCTCTATCATGTTCATACTTTTATACCTCCTCAGCAAATCCGGGCTCGAGTTTAGTAAAGATTGTATATCCAATGAGCAAAAAAGCCAAAGCCGTAATCGAGCAAAAGACTAGGTCACCCGTTGAGGGAACTATATTATATAATACCGATTGCCTTAACATAATTAGAATCCGTGCAATAGGATTTAATAGAAGAATGTCTCTTATATTTTCCGGGAGATTGTTGATGTCGAAGAAAACACCACTGGCGAAGAAACCCGCTTGTAAAAGCACTGCCCAAATATACTGAACATCTCGATAATAAGTGTTAAGGGCGCCTAACGCCAGAGAAATGCCTAAGATTAGGAAAAAGAGAATGAGAATGATAGCTGGAAAATAAATAATCGTCGAGGTTGGTATCACCTTCGAAAATGCCATAAAAATAGCGAACACACCAAACTCGAGTGCAGCCATCATAAAGGCGGTCAGAGATGAGCTGAGTACCAATATCTCACGAGGAATATAAACCTGCCTGACCAAGCTTGGTTTACCTATGATACTGTTTAGTCCCATACTGGTTCCTTTCGTGAAAAAATCCCATGAGACAATACCAAGAAGAAGAAATAGGTGAAAATTTTCTTCCATGCTCGGGAAGAGGTGTGCAAAAACAACATATAGTACCAGCAGTAGTAGTAAAGGCTCCAGCAATGACCAGAAAAAACCCAGCACGGAATTTTTATATCTAAGTTTAAAATCGCTAAGTGCTAATCTTTTGATTAGATGACGATAGTTCCACAAATTTGCAATCATATACCCATCTCTTCCTTCATTCTTTTTATAAATACAGATTTATCAAACATCTTTGCTCTTTCTCGACATCCATCTTTATAATCTTCCGGGTTTTGTGAGATAATACCTACGGCATTAATAATATTTTCAACATCTGCCTCTACCAGCATCCCAGTTACTCCATCAACCATGCTCTCCAAATATCCCCCTTCTTTTGCTGCTACAACAGGTTTACCCGCAGCCATTGCCTCTATTGGCGTCATGCCAAAGTCCTCATCCATCGCTGTAGTAATATATCCTCTGCACCGTGCATATAAATCTATAAGCTCTTCCTCGGTAACTTCGCCTCGCAGTTCAACGTTTTCTGGTAGGTTATGCCTGATTATTTCTGCGTATTTTAAAGCGTGATCACCTTTTGCATAACCTCCCGCAATTATCAGTTTTTCTTCGGGCATCTGCCGAAAGGTTTCTATCAACAATTCAACCCTCTTTTCTGGATACAATCGGTTAACCGAAAGCCAGAAGTCTCCATACTCTTTGAATTTATATTTAGAAATGTCTATTGGAGGATAGACAACCTCCGCATCTCTATGCAAGTATTTTTCAATCCTGGATTGCGTATTTATAGAGTTCGCCACAATTTTATCCACATGCTTCATGTAATACTCACAGATAGGCTTGTGCACAGCCACCCACATTCTGAATAATATCCTTGTAATCAGAGATTGACGTTTCAAAAACACATCATAGAGATCATAGAATGCCCTCACAGGCGTATGGCAGTAAAGTAAGTTCGGCTTGTGTTTTTTCGAAGCAAAATGTGCCCAGTTTCCTGAAAATATAAAAAAGTCGTATCTATCGGAAAAATCGCAATGTGCAAACCTGATAGATGCAGAAATCTGCTTCAATGGCGGCTTTTTTATGGTCTCTCCTAAACTAATAAGATTAACATCCCCAAATCCCATCTTCTCTATCGCATCCCGGTTTATATCCGTGGTAACAACATCTGCACCCAGCGCCCTTGCTAATGTGAGCATGGTCTTCTCGCCTCCGCCTATCGCACCGAAGTAGTCGTGAAAGATAACAACTCGCATGATTATCAGTTATTTCTTCTTCTCACAAGCTGTCCCCCAAATAATTATTAGCACGGACACTTAAAGTTGAATATTAGATGTAATCGCAAGAAATTTGCTACTTTAGACTACAAACATCCGAATCGTACCGATGACAGGCACATTCCTCTCCAATTTACTCGGATTCTCGACCTCTGTAATTCCGCAACAAGAATGGTATGTGCTAATCCCTTTGGTTCGCCCTGATAAATAAA
>CAZWBN010000097.1:0-6869 GCA_964632095.1 uncultured Clostridia bacterium
AAAATAACAAGAAAAGCATAGTCATAAATCAGCCCTTTACCTATCCTGCTCGTAAAATAAATGGAATATTAATCTCTGGATTTGTTGCAATTTATTTAGAAAAATCCATTTATCCTCAATCCATTATGCCCTTTCTTGAAAAAATTAAATATAAAATCGATATTGATACAATGAGAGCAAGAAAGGACCATGAATTTCTCTGGAAAGAATTAAATGAAACATTAGAAACCAGAGAGAAAGCAGTCTTTCATTTCTGGGAAAAGGAGGACTGGGATTATTTTCAGGTTGTAATAACAGGAACTGACCGTTTACATCATTATCTATGGCCAGCTTATGAAAATGAAGAGCATCCTTATCATAATCAATTCCTTGATTATTATAATAAAATAGATAAATTCATTGGTCGATTATACAATGCTTTTAATAAAACTTCCGGATGGGAAAGAGAGGGAGAGGGATTTTTTATCCTTTCTGACCATGGATTTACTCAAATTGAACAGGAGGTTTATTTAAATGCATGGCTTGAGAAAAATGGCTATCTGAAATATAAAACCTCATCCCCTGAATCAGTGGCTGACATATCAAATGAAACTGTTGCTTTTGCCCTTGACCCGAATAGAATTTATTTAAATATTGAAGGAAAATTTCCCAAAGGCTGGATAAAAGAATCTGAAATAGAGAAAATTAGAAAGGAGCTAAAAGAAAAACTCCATAAAATAGAATATAACGGAGAAAAGGTTGTCAAAAAAGTCTTTGAAAATGAAGAAATTTATTCAGGACCATACACGCATTTAGGACCAGATTTAATTGTTCTTTCTAATCCTGGTTTTGATATGAAAGGGTCGGTTAAAAAGAAAGAAATTTTTGGAAAAACTGACCTTGAAGGTATGCATACCTGGCATGATGCATTTTTCTTCTCAATTGAAAAAATTGAAAAAAATTTAAATATAAGTGATTTAGCTGAAATAATTTTAAATAAGGCTAATGAAAATGAAAGATTTAACTAAAAAAATAGTCGTTGTTTCTTCCCTTTTAATAATACTTATAAATGGATTATACGGATATATCGGACCTGGTGCAGGATTTGCATTTCTCACTTCATTTCTTATATTGTTTTTAACCTTCTTTCTTGCATTATTTTCAATCTTTTCTTGGCCCTTTCGTTTTATTTTAAGAACTATAAAAGGGAAAAAGGCTTATAAAAAAGGAAAAATTGACCAGGTTGTGATTATTGGACTTGATGGACTGGATCCGGAGTTAGCAGAAAAATTTATGAAAGAGGGTAAACTCCCCAATTTATTAAAAATCAAAAAGGAAGGAAGCTTTGCACGGTTGAAGACCACCACCCCTGCTATTTCCCCAGTTGCATGGTCATCTTTCATTACAGGAGTAAATCCTGGAAAACACAATATTTTCGACTTTCTCAGCCGTGACCCTAAAACCTATTTACCTGACCTATCCTCAGCAAGAATAGGAAAAGCAAAGAAAACAATTTCAATTGGGAAATATTCGATTCCAGTGGGAAAACCTGAAATTAAATTATTAAGAAAAAGCAAGCCTTTCTGGACTATCCTTGGAGAGAAAGGAATTTTTAGCACAGTGTTAAGAGTTCCCATAACTTTCCCTCCTGAAAAATTTAATGGCGTATGCCTTTCTGGGATGTGTGTTCCAGATTTAAAGGGAAGCCAGGGTACTTTTTCTTTTTATACAACTAATAAAGAGAAAGCCAAAAAACTCACGGGCGGAATTAGTTATGAACTTGAAAGAGATGGAAACAAAATTAAAGGATATCTCTCAGGACCAATGAATACCCTTCTCAAAAAGGAAGAAGAACTTCGTCTCCCTTTTCTAATTCATTTGAGAGAAAATTCCAATGAAGTAGAGCTTGAGCTTCCTGATAAAAGAATAAAATTAAAAAGAGGAGAATATTCTGACTGGATTAAAGTTATTTTCCGTCCAGGATTGGGAATTAAAGTAAATGGAATCTGCCGTTTTCTGGTAACACAGATTTCTCCTCATTTTGAAATGTATGTAACTCCAGTAAATATTGACCCTGAAAAACCTGCGCTTCCTATCTCTCATCCATTTATTTATTCAATTTATCTTGCAAAACTTCTCGGTAATTTTATTACTCTCGGTCTTGCAAATGATACATGGGCATTGAATGAAGGGGTACTGGATGATGAAGCATTTCTCAAACAATGTTATTTAAATCATAAAGACTGGGAAAAAGTATTATTCAATTCTCTTAATAAAATGAAAAAAGGTCTTTGTGTCTGTGTTTTTGAAACAACTGATAGTATTCAACACATGTTCTGGCGATATCTGGAAAAAGACCACCCTGCTTTAAGAAATAAAAAAATTAATGAGAATTACCGAAAAGAAATTGAAAAATTGTATATTAAAATGGATGAATTAATTGGAAAAGTGAGAAAAAAACTCGGTAAAAAAAGTATATTATTTGTAATCTCAGACCATGGTTTTAAAAGTTTCTCCCGTGGAGTAAACCTCAATTCCTGGCTCTATTTGAATGGCTATTTGGCTCTAAAACCGGGAAAAGAAGAAAGTGGAGAGTGGTTTCAGGATGTTGACTGGTCAAAAACAAAAGCATATGCACTTGGTTTGGGTGGCATTTATATAAATCAAAAAGGAAGAGAGGCTAAAGGTATAGTCAGCCCGGGAGAAGAAAAGGAAAAATTAAAAAAAGAACTTATTCAAAAACTTACTGGATTGAAAGACGAGGAAAAAGGAAAAATAGGTATTACAAAGGTTTACGATGCTGAAAAAATTTATAAAGGACCCTATATTGAAAATGCTCCTGACTTAATAATCGGCTACAACGAAGGCTACAGGGCGTCCTGGGATTCAGTAACTGGAAAGGTTAATAAAACTGTCTTTGAAGATAACACAAAAAACTGGAGTGGAGACCACTGTATTGACCCAAGTCATGTGCCGGGAGTTTTTTTCTGCACTGAGAAAATAAAAAATCCCCAGCCAGAAATAATTGATATTGCTCCTACTGTTCTAAAGCTTTTTGGAATTGATATTCCCCCCTTTATTGATGGAAAACCTCTAATTGAATGAGAAAATAGAGAGTATTATAATTAGGGTTGGAGGTAAAAAATGGATGAACTAAGCAGGAGAGAATTTCTTAAAATGGGTTTAGTGGGAAGTGTGATTCTGGCATTTGAATCTTCTACTGATTTAGTCACAAAAGTTTTTGGTAAACAAGCAACAAATAAAAAAGTGATTATCCTCGGTTTTGATGGTATGGACCCGGGAATATCTAAAAGATTAATGGAAGAAGGAAAACTCCCCTATTTTAAGAAACTAATGGAAAGCGGAGATTTTCGTCCCTTGAGAACAAGTATTCCTCCTCAAAGTCCTGTAGCATGGTCAAATTTTATAACTGGAACAAATCCAGGCGGGCACGCTATATTTGATTTTATTCATCGTGACCCGAAAACTTACCTTCCTTATCTTTCTACCTCAGAAACTGAACCTTCTAAACATAATATAACCATAGGAAATTATGTCTTACCTCTTTCAGGTGGAGAGGTAAATCTTCTAAGAAAAGGAAAAGCTTTCTGGCAAATTCTTGAAGAATATGACATTCCAGCAACAATTTTCAAAATGCCATCAAATTTTCCTCCTGCTAAAACAAAACAGAGAACACTTTCGGGAATGGGAACACCGGATATTTTAGGAACCTATGGAATCTTTTCCTATTACACGAATCAACCAATAAAATTACAGGAAGACATTGGAGGAGGAGAAATTTTCCCTGTGGAAGTAATAAATAATAAAGTTCACGCTCAACTAAATGGACCAACAAATACTTTTAAAAAAGACAAACCAAAATCAAAAATTGATTTTACAGTTTATCTCGACCCGGAGTATCCAGTTGCAAAAATTGTAATTCAGGACAAAGAAATAATACTCAATGAAGGAGAATGGAGCGACTGGATAAAAGTTAAGTTCAACATGATTCCAACCCAGAGTGTAAGTGGAATTTGCAAGTTCTATTTGAAAGAAGTTCGCCCTCATTTTAAACTTTATGTAACTCCAATAAATATTGACCCATCTGACCCTGCGTTACCAATTTCAACTCCTGAAAATTACTCCAGGGAACTTTATGAAAAATTCGGTTATTTCTGGACAAAAGGTCTTCCAGCTGATACTAAAGCACTGGACCATGGAGTTTTGGATGATGGAGAATTTTTAGAGCAGGATGATGGAATTTTGTATGAAAGGCTTAGAATATTTGATTATGAATTAAATCGATTTGAATCCGGAGTTCTTTTCTTTTATGTTTCAAGCACTGACCAGCGGCAGCATATGTTCTGGCGATTGATAGATAAGAAACATCCCTCCTATGATGAGAAATTAGCATCAAAATATGGAAAAACAATTGAAAAAATCTACATTGAAATGGACAAAGTTCTTGCTAAAACTTTCCAGAAAATGGATAAAGACACTATTTTGTTTATAATGTCAGACCATGGTTTCACTCCATATCGACGCTCTTTCCATTTAAACACATGGCTGAAAGAAAATGGTTATTTAAAATTGATCAACCCATGGAGACAGGGTGAAACTGAATTTCACCTCAATACAGATTGGTCAAGGACAAAAGCATATGCTCTCGGACTTAATAGTTTATTTCTCAATTTAAAAGGTAGAGAAAGAGAAGGTATAGTGTCACCCGGAATAGAAGCTGATAATTTAGCGGAAGAAATAGCTCGAAAATTGGAAGAAGTAAAAGACCCGGAAACAGGGGAGAAAGTAGTCTTTAAAGCTTATGTTACAAAGAAATGGTATAAAGGACCCTATGTAAATGAAGCTCCTGATATAATTGTTGGATATAATAAAGGTTATCGTTCCTCGTGGCAAACAGCACTTGGTAAAATCCCGAGGAAACTAATCGAGGATAACAAAGGAAAATGGAGTGGAGACCACTGTATGGCACCCGATCTAATCCCTGGAATTTTATTCTCAAATGTAAAAATCAAAAAGCAAATTGTTTCTCTCTATGATTTAACTCCCACTATTTTGAAAATATTTGGTATTGAAAAGCCTGCGGAAATGATAGGAAATCCTATAATTTAGAAAATGGAGGTTTAAATGCCTAAAATAAAAATTGATAAGGAATTATACAAAAAAATAAAAAAATATGCAGAGATTGCAGGTTATTCATCAGTTGAGGAATTTGTTAATCATGCTTTAGAGAAGGAAATCGCAAAACTTGAGGAATCTGAATCTGAAGAGGAAATCAAGAAAAAACTTAAAGGGCTCGGATATATCTCTTAGGAAATTAAAAGTAGAAGTTAGAAAATGGAAATTTCTTCTGGGAAGGAATAAAAATGTGGGTGTTTAATAAAATTTTTGGTAAAATTTTTGAATTTTTATTTTTTCCTCTTAGAAATTATTCTTCTTGGTTCAATATGATTTTAATTTCTTTACTCACAGGTATTTTTATGCTTTTTGTTTTTAAATATGCTTCCAATCAAGAAGGGATAAAAAAGATTAAAAATAAAATAAAAGCTCATCTTCTGGAAATCAGGCTATTTAAGGATAATTTAAACCTGATACTTAAAGCACAAGGAAATATTCTCAGGCATAATCTGACATATATGAAATACTCTCTTAAACCCATGCTATTCATGATTATTCCATTAATTCTAATTATTCTTCAACTTGATCTCTGGTTTGGGCATAATCCCCTTCCTCCTAAAAAACCCGCGATAGTTAAGCTCACTCTTAAACCTGAAACCTCTCCTCTTAAAACCTCGATTAAATTAATTACTCCTCCTGAAATTAAACTGGAAACACCACCATTAAGAATTCCTGAAGAAAAACAAATAAACTGGAGAATAAGACCTTTGAAAAAAGGTAGATTCATCTTGAAATTTCAGACTCCTGATGACTCAACGGTTGAAAAAGAAATAATAGTTGATTCAGAAAAATTTGTTCAGATTTCTTATAAAAAAGTAACCGGTAATTTCTGGAAAGAATTGAGATTTCCGGGAGAAGCTCCTTTACCCTCAAGTTCATTGATAGAATCCATAGAAATTGAGTATCCTCCCGCACGGTTAAATTTTTTTGGTTTAAAAATTCACTGGTTAATAGCTTTCTTTATTCTTTCTATTCTTTTTGGATTTTCATTGAAAAGATTCTTAAAAGTTGAAATTTAACTTTTTTATGAAAACTTTCGTAAGCTTTTACTTTTGTTGAGTTTAAATTTTTTTCTTAGTGCTAAAGATACTTAAAAGTGTTTAAAAATAATGAGTAATAAGAAATTCAAAACCCATATTTTTAACAATCAAACCTTTTGTATCTCCCATGTTGAGATTTAATAATCCCATCCCGTATCTGAATTCAACAGAAAGTTTTTTATATTTTATTCCCAATCCTGAAATTAACTGAAAATCGATAGAATTAGTATCTTCAGTTGTTTCTAAAATAACATCATTTCTCTTATCCTCGATTAAGCTTTTCAAAAGGAAATCAGACTCCATGCCTAAGGTGGTAAAAACATTGAATTTCGAAAAAGAAAATTTATAATGAGTTAAAATGGGAATAGCAAGATATTTGAATTTATAAAATACATCACTCCACTCTACCCCAGAAAATCTAATCAATTCAGACTTTTTAACCTTATATAATATATCTACTTCTAAATAAAATTTATTTGTCAGGTAAAAATTAGTGCCTCCACCAATTTCATAAGACAGCTTAGAAGTATACGCTGGAATAAATCTATTGGTAGAATTATATTTTAAGCTGTAAAAATTTATACCCCCGATTATAAGAATTCCAATTTTATTGTTTTGTGCATATAAAAGTAATGGAATGATAATTAATAATAT
>CAZWBN010000098.1:0-1388 GCA_964632095.1 uncultured Clostridia bacterium
TTATGCCACTGTTAAAGAAATAATTCCTGTTGGGAAACGGAAAGTGTATGATTTGACAGAACCTATTACTCACTCTTTTATTGCTAATGGAATTGTATGTCACAATTGTGGAGAACAGCCACTTCATGATTACGAGTCCTGCAATCTTGGCTCGATTAATCTTTCAAATTTTTATGACCCGAAGAAAAAGGATAATTTTGATTGGGAAAGATTTGCTGATGTAATACGCTCTGCAGTGAGATTTTTGGATAATGTTATTGAAGTGAATAAATATCCTCTTCCCCAAATTGAGCAGATGACCAAGGCAAATCGAAGAATCGGTCTTGGAATAATGGGCTGGGCTGACCTCCTCATTAAAATGAAAATAAAATACGATACTCCACAAGCACTGAAATTAGCAGAGAAAATCGCTTCCTTTCTCAGAAAAATAGCAATGGAAGAATCGCAAAGACTTGCAGAGGAAAGAGGTAGTTTTCCAAACATTGATAAATCAATTTACAAAGGCAAAAAGATGAGGAATGCTACGGTTTTCACCATTGCACCTACTGGAACAATTTCCAGAATAGCTGGCTGTTCATCAAGTATTGAACCAATTTTCTCCTTTGAAATTGTATCAAAAATAATTGACCAGGAAATAAAAGACATTCATCCTCTTTATGCTGAATGGAAGGAGAAAAATCCGGATAAACCTCTTCCTCCCTATTTTATAACCGCCCATGAAATTTCCCCTGAATGGCACATCAAACATCAGGCAGTTTTCCAGAAATATGTGGACAATTCTGTCTCCAAAACAATAAACTTCCCGAATAAAGCAACAGTAGAAGATATTGAAAAGGCTTATTTACTTGCATATGAACTGGGAACAAAAGGAATTACTGTTTATCGGGATGGCTGCAGAGCAGAGCAGGTTCTTTACAGACCTGACCAATTAGCAAGATTAATCCCGAAAGAAAGACCGGATTCATTGCAATCCGTTACTGATAAAATAACAACTGGTTTTGGAAACCTCTATGTAACAATTAGTTTTTATGAAGGTAAACCCTTTGAAGTTTTTGCAAGCATAGGAAAGAGTGGATATTCCACAATGGCTGATGCAGAGGCAATTGGTCGTTTAATTTCCCTTGCTCTTAGAAGTGGAGTTGACCCAAGAGAAGTTGTTGACCAGCTCAAAGGAATAGGAGGAGCTGAGCCAATCTTCCATGGTGGCAAACTGGTTCAATCCATTCCTGATGCGATTGCTCAGGTTCTCGAAAGACATATTGGGAAAATAGAAAACAAGCGAAAAAAGGACATGTATGTGAATATCTGTAAAAATTGTGGCGCCACTCTGCCAGATGAGAAATGTCCAACCTGTCCTGTTTGTGGATGGAATAGATGCTCAGGAGCCT
>CAZWBN010000098.1:1488-3380 GCA_964632095.1 uncultured Clostridia bacterium
TTTATGGAGGTAAGGAATGTTGATGCCGGATAAATGGATAAAAAAGATGGCTCTGGAGAAAAAAATGATTGAGCCTTTTGTTGACCATCAGGTAACAAAAGGAGTTATAAGCTATGGACTTTCATCCTATGGTTATGATTTCCGCCTTGCAGATGAATTTAAAATTTTTCAAGATAAAATTTCAGGAGTTGTTGACCCAAAGAATTTAAAGCCCGAATTTTTTGAAACCTTTAAAGGAAAGGAATGTATAATCCCTCCAAATTCCTTTGTTCTTGCAAGAAGCCTCGAATATTTCAGAATTCCGCGAAAGGTTACCACAATAGCACTTGGAAAATCAACCTATGCCCGATGTGGAATAATTGTAAATGTAACTCCTTTTGAGTCTGAATGGGAAGGCTACGCTACTCTTGAAATCTCAAATACTGGACCTCTTCCTGCAAAAGTCTATGCATATGAGGGTATATGCCAGATTCTCTTTTTCCTCTCTGACGAGGAATGCGAAATTTCATACAAAGACCGAAAAGGAAAATATCAGAAACAACAGGGCATTGTTTTGCCCAGAATAAACTCAGAATAAAAATTTTTAGAATGAATCTTTATAGCATTGCGACCCAGATTTTTCAATCTGCCCTTGATGAGGTATCCGCAGAAAAATTAATAGAAAAGTCAGTCTATCTTAGAGAGAATAATCTTTTTATTAAAGATCAGCAATTTGACCTTTCTTGGTTTAAAAATATTTACATCATTGGAATAGGGAAAGTATCCTCTTATATGGCAAAGGCTCTTTCCGAGATTTTAAAGAATAAAATTACATATGGAATTGTGGTCTCCCTTCCTGAACACGAAGTGAAATTAGAAAATATAACTTTTTTACCCGGTTCTCATCCTGTTCCTGATGAAAAAAGTTCAAAAGCAGGAGAAGAGGTCTTAAAATTAGCCCGGCGACTAGGCAGGAAGGATCTGGCTATTATACTAATTTCTGGTGGAGGCTCTGCATTAATGGTTAAACCCCTTGGGGGAATTTCCCTTGAAGATAAAAAGAAAATTACAAAGCTTTTACTTGCCTCAGGGGCAAATATCTCTGAAATCAACACAGTGAGAAAACATCTTTCAAAAATTAAGGGAGGGAATCTTGCGCGCGCTATTTTTCCTGGTTCAATTGTTAATTTAGCCATTTCTGATGTAATTGGAAATTCTCTGGAAGATATTATCTCAGGACCAACCTACTGGGACTCAACAACTTTTTATGATGCTTATTCTGTTTTGAAAAAATATAAGATATGGGACAAAGCTCCTCTTTCTGTTCAAAAAGCAATTCTTAAAGGAATAAAAGGAGAAATTCCTGAAACTCCAAAGAAAAATTTCAAAATTTTTGAAAAAGTCTCAAATTTTATTATAGGAAATAATAGAATTGCCCTTGAATCTGCCATGAAAAAAGCCGAGGAATTAGGATTTGACGCAGAAATTCTAACAGATTCAGATTCAGGAGAAGCAAGAGAAAGAGCAATTTATTACACTTCAATCTTCAAAAAATTAATTAAATCCGAGAAACCAAAATGTCTTCTTTCAGGAGGAGAACTAACCGTGACTGTAAAAGGAAAAGGTAAAGGAGGAAGAAATCAGGAATTTGTTTTAGCCTGCTTGGTTGAAATGGATAAAATTCAAACAGATAAAAACTGGCTGATTGCAAGCATAGGAACAGATGGAACTGATGGACCAACAGATGCAGCAGGGGCCTGGGTCACTCCAGAAATTCTGGAAAAGGCAAAAAAGCTGAATTTAAACCCTGTTGAATATCTAAATAACAATGATTCTTATAATTTCTTCTCGCAAGTAGGTGGACTGATTAAAACCGGACCAACAAAAACAAATGTAATGGATATCCGAATCTT
>CAZWBN010000098.1:3480-6766 GCA_964632095.1 uncultured Clostridia bacterium
CCTCCTACCATTTTAGCCTCATCCCTGACTCCTATCTGCCTCATCTCAATTCTCATTTTCAATTCCTTGGCTAAATCTTTAACCAGTTCTCTGAAGTCTATTCTTCCATCCGCTGTGTAATAAAAAATCCCTTTTCTCTCATTAAAGAAATACCTTACCCCAACCAGCTTCATCGGAAGTTTTCGAGCTTTAATTCTTTTTAAACAGAAATCAAATGCTTTCTTTTCTTTAAATCTTAATTTTTCAAATTTTTCAAGATCCTTGGGAGTTGCTTTTCTGATTACCCCCTGTATATTTCCCTTGGATTTATAGTATTCACGAACCACAGGAGATTCATTTACAACAATCCCGAGCTCCCCTCCAAGAGGAGAGGGCACAATACAGAAGTCTCCGGGCGAAAGTTTTTCCTTTGCCCTTAGCCTCATTAATTTTCCTGTGCTTCTTACCTTTATACATACTATATTATCGGACATCTTTCCCTTCCTCTCTAAAAGCAAAAGTCGAAAATAAATAATCTATCAACATTTTTATTTTAACATTTTTCTCGAACGAATAAATGAGATTCTCAATTTTTTCTAAATAATTTTGAATTTCCTCTAAATTTACGAGTTCTTTTATTTTTAAAAATTCGGATAGAAAATCAGGGTTTAAAAGATATTTAGTATCTCCTCCTTCCTTTAATAAAATTATATCCCGACAGAATGAAACCATAAGTTCAAGAAAATCTTTAAATTCCCCTTTAAATTCAGGAGAATAAGCTTCCTGTTCGAGTCTTTTATAGGTTTGAAAAAGATTTCTTCCTGTTATTAAATTCTTAAATACTTCCCATGTTCTCCTCTTTTTCTCCTGAATTTCTTCCCAATTAATAGAAAGAGCTTCTTCGAGATTCCCTTTAGCCAAAAGAGAAATTAATCTTGCCTTTTCCTCATCATAGCCTTTCTCTTTTAAAATGGATTCAATTTGCTCTTTCTTAATTGATGAGAAATGGATTATCTGACACCTGGACCTAATTGTTGGGAGAAGAAAAGAAGGATTATCCGTAAGCAAAATAATCAGAGTAAAAAGGGGTGGTTCTTCCAGAATTTTCAAAATTGCATTTGAGGCTTCTTCATTAAGTTTTTCAGCATGGTCAATAATAAAAACTCTGTTTGAGCCTATCATTGGTTTAAGATAGGCGGTCTGAATAAGAAATCTCATCTGATCTATTTTTATGAATTGACCCTCAGGAGAAATAACAATAACATCGGGATGATTCTCATTATCTATGGAGTGGCACTGCGCACATTCATCGCAAGGCTCAAGTTTGTTCTTCTCACAATTCAGAGCTTTTGCAAGATTAAGCGCCATAAGTTTTTTACCTGTTCCCTCTGGACCCGCAAAAATTAGGGCATGGGGAAGTCTTTCTTTCTTTAAAAAAGCCTGAAGAATCTTTTTTACTCTCTCATTTCCTGGAATATCTGAAAAAGCCATCTTACTTTAAAATTAAAATATAAAAACTAAAAGGCTATTCCACTCTTCTATAGTTTAGTATTCTTTCCAGAAATTGGCCTGTATAAGAATTTTTACATTCTGCAACTTGTTCTGGAGTGCCTTCTGCTACAATTTTCCCTCCTTCATCTCCTCCTTCAGGACCAAGGTCTATTATATAATCGGAATATTTTATAACATCAAGATTATGCTCAATTATAATCACAGTATTGCCTCTGTCCACTAATTCAGAAAGGAGTTCAAGCAATTTTTTTACATCGTCAAAGTGAAGTCCAGTTGTTGGTTCATCCAGAATATAAAGGGTTTTTCCTGTCCCTTTACGACTGAGTTCCTTGGTTAATTTAATGCGTTGAGCTTCTCCTCCAGAAAGAGTAGGTGCTGGTTGACCAAGCTTTATATAGCCAAGCCCTACTTTCTTTAAAGTCAGAAGTTTTTCTTTAAGAACAGGAACATTTTTTAAATATTCATATGCTTCATCAACAGTCATTGAAAGATAATCTGAAATGTTTTTCCCTTTGTATAATATTGCAAGGGTTTCTTTATTATATCTCTTACCCTGACATCTTGGACATGTCACAAATACATCAGGCAAAAAATGCATTTCGATCTTTTTTACTCCCGCTCCTTTACATTCCTCACATCTTCCCCCTTTAACATTGAAACTGAATCTTCCTGGTTTATATCCTCTTAATCTCGCCTCTGGAACGCGAGAAAATAACGCCCTTAAATGAGTAAATAAACCAGTATAGGTTGCAGGATTCGACCGTGGAGTTCTGCCAATTGGCTTCTGGTCAATTGAAATTACTTTATCTATGTTTTCAAGTCCAATTATTTCATCGTGTTCTCCTGGTGTTTGTTTTGCTCTATATAATATTTTAGCAAGAGCTTTATATAAAATATCATAAACAAGAGTGCTTTTCCCGGAACCAGACACACCAGTTACACATACCATCACACCCAGGGGGATTTTAACATCAATATTTTTTAAATTATGTTCACGAGCGCCTTTTATTATTAACCATGCTTTTGGCTTTCTCCTTAAAATCGGAACTGGTATATATTTTTCGCCTTTAAGATAGGAAGCAGTGAGAGAACGATTAGAGTGTTTTAAAATTTCCTCAAGACTACCTTCTGCAACTTTATATCCACCCTGCTCTCCACCTCCGGGTCCCAAATCCAGTATGAAATCCGCTGACCTGATGGTCTGTTCATCATGTTCAACTACTATAATTGTATTTCCTAAATCTCTTATACCCTTTAAAATTGAAATTAATTTCCTATTATCTCTCTGATGCAGTCCTATTGTTGGCTCATCAAGAACATACATAACACCTCGAAGTTTACTTCCTATTTGTGTTGCCAATCTCACTCGCTGTGCTTCTCCTCCTGCTAAAGTGGTTACAGGTCGATTTAAATCAAGATAGGAAAGACCCAGTTCATTCATAATTTCTAAACGGGAGCGGATTTCCTTCAAGATTTTTTCCGCAATTATTTTTTTATGGGAAGGAAAGGCAAGAGCAGAAATTTCTTTAAGTAATTTGCCAGCAGACAATGAGCACCATTCATAAATATTCTTACCACCTATTTTAACAGCTAAACTCTCTGGTTTTAATCTTTGACCTTTGCACGCTGAACAGACTTTATCGGTTAATTCTATCTCTCCCCATTCATTATAAACTATTTCAAATCCAAGACCATTGCAGACAGAACAGGCTCCATAGGGACTGTTAAAAGAAAAATTCCGAGGTTCAAGCTGGGGAAGACTAATCTCACAATATGGACAGAAAAGCTTCTGAGA
>CAZWBN010000099.1:0-6585 GCA_964632095.1 uncultured Clostridia bacterium
AGTAAACAGTTGTTTACATTCTGAATAAAAAAGTGTAAATAAATGTTTACTGAATTAATTTGACAGAAAATTTTTATTATGATAAAAGTTTAAAAGGCTTATAAATGCAATACAGAGCTGGACTTATAATTCCATCTTCAAATACAATTATTGAAAGAGAATTCAGTAAAATTCATCCTGATAATATTACCTTCCATTTCTCCAGATTAAAATTAAAAAATGTAAGTATTGATGAACTTGAAGCAATGAAGGAAAATGTTGAAGAGGCTTCAGAGCTTTTAGTGGACGCAAAAGTTGATTTAATCTGTTACGCCTGTACTTCTGGTAGCCTATACGGTGGATTAAAAAATGAAGAAGAAATTGTTAAAAAAATCGAGACAAAAACAAAGATTAAAGCTATAACAACTGCAAAATCTGTGATAGAGGCATTGAATAGACTAAAGGTTAAAAATATAAGCGTTGCAACTCCTTATTCCCAGGAAATCAATCTTAAAGTTAGAGAATTTTTAGAAAACAACGGTTTTAATATTCTAAAATTAGAAGGGTTGGGAATAACTGACAATTTAAAAATAGGAAATGTTGATTTAATGGAAGTATATGATTTAGCAAAGCGAGCTTATAAAAAAAGCGCTGAATGTTTATTCATTAGCTGTACAAATTTGGGAACAATAGAGCTAATTGATACCCTCGAGAACGAATTAAACCTATATGTAATTTCAAGTAACACGGCAATTTTATGGAATATTTTAAGGATTTTTAATTTAAAAGAAGAAGATATTTTTAACTGGGGAACTCTATTGAGAGAGTTTATATAAATAGTGGCAGTGCCGGATTTGAACCAACAAACTACTTGCCCATTCCATCCCGCGTCAGATAACTGTTACATCGAAAAATTGCTTTGACAAAATCGCGAATCAATTTAAGAGACAAGACACTAATAACTTGTTTTTTGAGTAATTAACTATTAAAATAGGTGATTGTAATTAGTTTGTAGAAGGAGGAAGTTATGTCTAATTTAATTCAAAAAATATTATGGGCTACTGATTTCTCTGATGAATCTATTGAGGCATTTGAGTATGGGGAATTATTTGCTAAAAGCTTTAAGGCATCGCTATTAGCCCTTCATGTGGTTCCTGACTTTTCTCCAATTCTTTATAACACCTCTATTTTGATCAAAGGTGAACTCGTTAAAAAAATTGATGAATTAAAAAAGGTTGCTCAAAAAAAACTAACAACAATAGAAAAAGATAAAGACATTAAAATACAAAATATCATTGTGGAAGGAAATCCTCCTGACAAAATAGTTGAGATTGCAAAAAATAAAAAGGTAGACTTGATTGTACTGGGCAAGAGGGGGCTTTCTGCTATTGAGAAATTCTTCATGGGAAGTGTGGCAAATAGGGTATTGAGAACCTCCCATATTCCTGTTTTACTCACAAAAAAGAGTGCAAAAAAACTAGGGATAAAGAAGATATTGGTTCCTACTGATTTTTCTCCTCGGGAAGAAATAGAAAGAAAATACGCATGTAAGATCGCAAAAGCCTTTGACGCGGATATCACTCTGCTACATGTTCTCGAATTGCATGGTTATGACTTTTCTCCTAAAATAATAGATGAATTATTTGAAGCCATTTATAAAGAATTTGAAAAAAAGAAGAAAAAGGAGAAAGAGAAAATCAAAATAAAAGAAGAAGTATACAGAGCTGTTAATGCAGCAGTAGGAATAGTCGATTTTGCCAATACCCACAATTATGATTTAATAGTAATGTCTACCTACACTCATAGTGCTGTGCAGAGGTTTTTCCTTGGAAGCACAACAGAAAAAGTTGTTTCATATTCATCAATCCCAGTATTCGTTATCCCACCGAAAGAAATTGAGTGAGAAATTTAAAAAAAATAAATTATTCTGGTATTCCTTACATTTATTATTTGGAAGCAACTTAAAAATCATCACAAAATTAAGAGAAAGGTTCAAAAAAGTCGAAGAAATTTTTGAAGCAAAAACTAAAGATTTTGAAGGTATCGGAATAAAAAAAGAAAAAATTAAAATGATAGTATCAGGTGAAATAGTTTCTCAAGGATCTCGAAAACTCTCTGAAGTTTATAATAAAGGGTATGAAGTCATTACAATAGAGGATAAAGAATATCCTCCTTTGTTAAAAGAAATCTACGACCCTCCTGTTGTTATTTATTGCTATGGTGAAAAGGAAATATTGAGTGAACCCTGCATAGGAATTGTTGGGACACGAAAACCAACCCCTTATGGAAGAGCAGTTACAGAAAAAATTTCTTCCGAGCTTGCTGAAAGAGGATTAGTTATTGTTAGTGGACTTGCGAGAGGCATTGATTCATATGCACATCGTGCTTCGCTTAATGCAGGTGGAAAAACCATTGCGGTCCTTGGTTCAGGAATAGATTATGTATATCCAAAGGAGAATGTCTCATTATATAAAAAAATAGCAGATTCTGGAGCGGTTATAACAGAATTTCCTCCTGGCTCACCCCCTCATAGCTTTCATTTTCCAATTAGAAACAGGATAATAAGTGGAATAAGCCTTGCAATTATTGTAGTTGAAGCAGCCAAGAGGAGTGGTTCATTGATTACAGCCCGTCTGGCATTAGAACAAAATAGAGAAGTAATGGCTGTTCCCGGGAATGTAACCTCAGAATATAGTCATGGAGCAAACTGGTTGATAAAAAATGGGGCAAAACCAGTTACAAATTGGATAGATGTTGTGGAGGAGCTTCCATCTCCATTAAAAGAAGAGATTTTATCAAAGGAGAAAAAAAGAGAAAAAGAAATCGTGAAACTGAGCTCTGAAGAAAAAAAGGTCCTCAGTATTCTAAAGCCGGATGAAAAGATTCACATCGACCTTCTTTCTCAGGAAACAAATTTTTCAATTTCTGAACTTCTTTCCATTTTACTTTCATTAGAATTAAAGGATATGATTATTCAATATCCAGGAAAATATTTTCAGAGGAAATTAACATGAAGAAATCATTGGTAATCGTTGAATCTCCTGCTAAGGCCAAGACTATTAACAAATACTTAGGAAAAGATTTTATTGTAAAAGCCTCAATGGGACATGTTAAAGACCTTCCGAAAAATAAAATGGGAATTGATATAGAAAATGATTTTAAATTGACCTTCCAGATAATCCCTGGGAGAGAAAAAATATTAAAAGAATTGAAAACTTTAGCCCGACAGTCCTCAAAGGTTATTCTCGCAACAGACCCTGACAGAGAAGGAGAAGCTATTGGATGGCATATATCCCAGGAAATAAATGGCTCTAAAGTAAAAATTTATCGGGCAATACTTCATGAAATAACAAAAAAGGGTATTTTAGAAGCTTTCAGAGAGCTTGGCGAAATAGACATGAATAAAGTTGAAGCTCAGTTTGCAAGACGAGCCTTGGACAGATTAGTAGGATATTTAATCAGTCCATTGCTGTGGAAAAAAATAGGAAAAAGATTAAGTGCAGGAAGGGTTCAGTCAGTCGCCTTGAGATTAATATGTGAAAGAGAAAAAGAGATAAGGGACTTTATTCCAAAAGAATACTGGACAATTACTGTGTGGCTCTCCGCCTCAAATCCACCGACTTTTAAGGCAAATCTTGTAAAGATTGAGGGTAAAAAAATAGAAATTGAGAATGAAGAGAAAGCTCAAAATATAGTAAATGAATTAAAAAAATCTTCTTTCATAATTCATGATATAAAAATTCGACGGAAAAAGAAAAATCCACCTCCTCCGTTTATTACAAGTACCCTCCAGCAGGAAGCTTTCAGAATTTACAATTATCCTGTGAAAAAAACCATGTCCATAGCTCAACGATTGTATGAAGGTCTTGAAATTGGAGGAGAAGGATTGGTTGGTTTAATAACCTATATGCGAACAGATTCTGTGAGAGTTTCTGACCTGGCAATTAAGGAAGCAAGGGAGTTTATAGAAGAAAAATTTGGAAAAGATTATATTCCTCCTAAACCGAATATATATAAAAACAGAAAAAAGGCTCAAGATGCGCATGAAGCAATACGTCCGACTTCGGTTAAAAGAACACCGGAAATGGTAAAACCTTATTTAAAGAAAGACGAATATAATCTTTATAAATTGATATGGAATAGATTTCTTGCTTCTCAATTCAAACCTGCTGAAATTGAGGAAACAACACTTGATATAATAGCTGGAAAATATCTGTTTCAGGCTAAAGGTGAAGTTGCTAAATTTCCTGGTTTTACAATTCTATATAAAGAGAAAAAAGAAAAAGAATCTGTCCTTCCACTTGTTTCCAAAGGGGAGAAATTAAAATTAGAAAAAATAGAACCAAAGCAAAATTTCACTCAACCTCCGCCCAGATACACTGAGGGAAGCCTTGTAAAGGAACTTGAAGCAAAGGGTATTGGAAGACCAAGCACCTATTCCACAATTATTTCAACCCTTCAGGATAGAATCTATGTGATAAAGGAAAAGGGAAGATTTATTCCAACTGAATTGGGAATTTTTGTTACTAATTATTTAATCCAATATTTTCCTGACTTAATGCAGACACAATTTACAGCAAAAATGGAGGAAAAACTCGATAAGATAAGTGAGGGAGAAATAAAATGGGTTAATACAGTTAGAGAATTTTATACGCATTTAAATAATGACTTAACCAAAGCCTATCAGGAAGGAGAATATGTAAGGTCAAAGGGCATTCCAACAGAGGAAAAATGCCCTAAATGTGGAGCAAATTTAGTAATTAGAGAAGGAAAATTTGGAAGATTTTATGCCTGCAGTAATTTTCCTAAATGCGATTTCACAAAAAGTTTAACTTCTCGAACTCAAAAAATCCTCGAAGAAAAATGTCCAGAATGCGGAGCAAATTTAGTGGTAAAGAAAGGAAAATACGGACAATTTATTGCCTGTTCAAATTATCCTGATTGCAAGTATATAAAAAAGGAAAAACGGGATACTGGGATTCCGTGCCCGAAAGGATGTGGTGGAAATATAATAGCGAGAAAAACAAAAAAGGGGCGCACATTTTATGGTTGCAGTAATTACCCAAAATGTGATTTTGCTATCTGGGACAAACCGATTCTTCAAATCTGTCCTCAATGCGGCAATTATTTTCTGCTGGAGAAAGTTTCTATGAGAGGAAAAAAGAAAATTTATTGTTTTAAATGCGGATATCAGGAATGAAATCTATATTAAAGGAAATCAATAATTTCACCGATTATTTAAAATATCAGAAAAATGCCTCTCCTCATACAATAAAAAACTATAAATTTGATTTATATAAATTTAAAAAATTTCTTGAGGAAAAGAACATATCCTTAAATGATGTGGATAATGTAATTATTAGAGGTTTTATGGCAGACTGTTTCAAAAAGGGAGAGAGTAAATCAACAATTGCGCGAAGATTAGCTGCTATCCGTTCATTCTTTCAGTATCTTGTTAGACAGGGAAAAATTATGGATAATCCTGCAAAAATTGTTTCTACCCCAAAACAGGAAAAAAAAATGCCTTCTTTTCTAACTGAGGAGGAAATAATGCATTTACTTGATTCCATAAAGCCTTCAACTCCTCTCGAAGCAAGAGATAAAGCCATTCTTGAATTATTCTATGCCACAGGAATTCGATTAAGTGAATTGGTCTCGCTTGATTTAGAAGATGTGAATTTGAAGGAACAGCTCATCCGAGTAAAAGGAAAAGGGAAAAAAGAGAGAGTTGTCCCATTTGGTCGTATGGCTGCACAAAGTTTAAATAATTACTTGAAATTAAGGAGAACAATAAATAAAGGCAAGGTGGACGAAAAGGCTCTCTTCCTTAATTATCAGGGAAAAAGAATAAGTCCAAGATCAGTTGAAAGGATTATGGAAAAATATGTCAAGCTTTTGACATTAAATAGAAAAATAAGTCCTCATTCAATCAGGCATTCCTTTGCTTCCCATTTGCTAAGTAGAGGAGCAGATTTAAGAGCAATACAGGAACTGCTTGGTCACGAAAGTTTAGCTACAACTCAAAAATATACTCACCTGAATTTAAAAAGACTAATCGAAATTTATAAAAAAACCCATCCCCGCTCCTGAGAATAATTTCTAAATGTAAACATTTGTTTCCATCTAAATTCTTAAAATGTAAACATCCGTTTACTTAATAAATTGGCTTTCTCTTCTAATTGCTTGAAAATAAATAAGATAATCTACAAAGAAAAAGTTGGTATACCTTTTGCACCTCAATGGAGTGAAAGGAGGTTAAAAATGACTAAAAATTTAAGAAAAGTTTTGGTCGTGGTTCTTTGTATGGGAATTTTACTTGGCTCTGTCTCTCTCGTTCAACTGTCAGCTCAAACAAAAAACAAAAAGAAAGTCAACATTAACACTGCTTCTCTTAGTGAACTTCAGACTCTTCCAAGAATTGGACCAAAAGTAGCTCAAAGGATTATCAATTACAGAAAAGAGCACGGTCCTTTCAAAAGAGTAGAAGACATTATGAAAGTGCGAGGAATCGGCGAGAGGACTTTCCTCCGAATTAAAGATCTAATCACGGTTGGAAAAGGTAAATAAGCAAATTTAGAGGGGGCGCAAGCCCCCTTCTTTTAAAAG
>CAZWBN010000100.1:0-6559 GCA_964632095.1 uncultured Clostridia bacterium
ATGAATACATAAAAATGGATTTTGACCCTTCCTTAGGAAGAAGTATTTGCTGGTCATCTGATGGAGAAAAAATTGCCTTTTTTGGCCGTAAGGGAGAAAAACATTCCCTCTATCTCTTGGATCCAATTACAGGTAAAACACTCAAAAGTATAAAAATATCTGTTGACCATCCTGCTTCTCCCTGTTTTACTCATGATAATAATTCAATTATTTTTACCGCATTAAAAAATGGACAGCCAGATATTTTTGAAATAGACCTTAATTCAAAGAAAATAACTCAGCTAACCAATGATGAATTATATGAAAAAGCTCCTTCCGCTTCCCCTGATGGAAAGTTTTTAGCTTACACAATCAGAGTAGATAGAAAGGATAAAATATTTATTTCTCCTTTAGAAGATTTAAATATTAAAGAACAATTAACTTTTGGAAAAGGGAATGACATCTCCCCCATTTTTTCTCTTGATGGGAAAGAAATATACTTCTCCTCTGATAGAGAAGGTGCCTTTAATATATACTCTATAAATTTACAAACAAAGGAGATTAAAAGATATACAGATGTAAGAACAGGAAATTTCTTCCCGACTCCCTCTCCCAAAAATCCAAAGAAAATTATTTTTTCCTCCTTTCATAAGGGAATGTACAGGCTTTATCAGAAAGAATTTGAAAATCCAATCGTCGAAGAGAGTGTTAAACCAAAAAAAATATTATCGGCAAAAGAAATTCCTTCTTTTCAGCCTGCTGTTAAAGAAAAAATAGATGAGAAAAAAATATCTCCGCACAAAGGTATTGGGAAATTATATCTTGCTGGACGCCCGCCCATTGATACCATAATTTCGACAGATGGCTCAATCTTAGGAGGTTCTGCTCTCACCTTTACTGATATTCTGGGAGATTATACACTATTTATGATTGCATATCAGGTAAGGCAATTTCGCTCTCTTCATTTTGGTTATATAAATCAGAAAAATAGACTTCAATATATGATTCATGCTTTTAGGTATACTCTTTTTTACTATCCAAGTTATTACTATTGGTATCCAGAATTATATCAGTATTATACTTATTATGATGCAATAGCTTCTCGAACAATTACAGGAGCAGAAATCTTCGCCTATTATCCTTTCAATAGATTCTATCGGGCTGAGGCTTCCTTTGGTTTTTATCGTTATGAAGAGGATTTTCTTTATTGGAGAGCTTATTTCCCATACTTTTATAATGGGAATATGCTTTTAACTTCTTTTTCTTTAATTGGGGAAACAACAAGATTTAAATATTATGGTCCATATTCAGGTAGCACTTTTAGACTATCTTTTTATCAAGCTTTACCCATAAAAAACTTTATTCAATCAACGGGCGGAGAAGCTGATTTGAGGAAATACATAAAAATTGCAAATGATACTTTGTTAGCATTGCGGTTTTATGGTTTTATGAGTTCAGGAAAGAATCCTTTTCTTTATTATTATGGTGGAAACAACGAAGTCCGTTCTGTTTATTATAGAGAAATAATTGCAAATCAAGGATTCTTTTTTAATGCAGAACTTAGATTTCCCCTTGCAAATTCAATTCAAACCTTAATTGGAAATCTTGGTCCTATTCGTGGAACCTTATTTTTTGATTTCACCTATTCCAAGATTAAAGATTATCCAGGAGGCTTTTTTGTTTGGTCAGAAGCTGAGAATAGATTTATTAATATAGATATTCTTGGTTCGTATGGTTGGGGTTTAGAGTTATTTCTATTCGGGATTCCCCTTCATTTAGAATGGGTTAGGAGAATTGAAATCCCTGACTGGTCAAATCCATTAGATTATCGAACAAAAAAGTTTGATGGTGTAAGAATATGGTTTGGATATGATTTTTGATTTTAAAAAATTCTTGCAATCTTTGAGGGGGGATGGTATATTAACCACTGTTCTGTACAATTTATAAAAATTAATTTCATATATTTTGTGGAAAAATCTGTGAATAACTTGAGGAAAAATGGAAGATAGGGATAACAATCTTTGGGAAAAAATAAAAAGTATAATAAAGGAAAAAATTAACTCTCATAGTTACCAAACATGGTTTGAGCCCACTCAATATATCGGAAGAGATGAACAAACAATTTTCATTAAAGTACCAAATTCATATTTTAAAGAATGGCTCACACTTCATTACTCTACTATAATTCAAAAAATAGCTGAAGAATTAATAGGGAGAAAATTAGAATTTAGATATATTTTTGAAGAGGAAGCGAAATTCCAGAGGAAAAATCCTCTCGCAAGAAGAAAAGAGGCAGGGCCTCTAATTCATCCAAATTTAAATCCTAATTACACTTTTGAAAACTTCGTGGTAGGTTCATGCAATCAATTCGCTCACGCAGCTTCCTTAGCTGTTGCTCAAAACCCTGCTAAATCTTACAATCCTTTTTATATTTATGGTGGTGTTGGACTTGGAAAGACCCATTTAATGAATGCAATAGGGCATCACATTCTTAAAAAATTCCCTTCTGTTAAACTTCTCTACATTACTACAGAAAAATTTATGAATGAATTAATAAATTATTTGCAGCATGGAAAAATTTTAGAATTTAGAAAAAAATATCGAAGTGTTGATATTTTATTAATAGACGATATTCAATTCCTATCAGGAAGAGAAAGAACAAAAGAAGAATTTTTCCATACATTTAATCACTTATATGATGCCCAAAAGCAAATTGTCATTTCTAGTGATTGTCCTCCAAGGGAAATCCCTAATTTAGAGGAAAGATTACTTTCTCGATTTGAATGGGGGCTCATCGCAGATTTAAAACCTCCTGACCTGGAAACAAGAATCGCTATTTTGTATAAAAAGGCAGAATTAGAGAATATAACATTACCCGAAGATGTTGCCCTGTATATTGCAAACAAGATCCATTCAAATATTAGGGAATTAGAAGGATGTTTAAGAAGAGTAATTGCATATGCTTCTTTAAAAGGGAAAAAAATCTCTTTAGATTTAGCAAAAGAGGCACTTCGAAATATTCTTCCTGAGGAAGAAAGATTAATTACAATTGAAAAAATTCAAAAATTTATAGGTCAAAAATTTAAATTAAAAATATCTGATTTAAAATCTAAAAATAATTCTCCGCATGTCGCATTTCCTCGCCAAATTGCTATGTATCTGGCGCGAGAACTAACAAACGCTTCTTTACCAGAAATAGGAAAAAAATTTGGAAATAAGCATCATACAACAGTATTGCATTCGATTAAGAAAATTTCAGAACTAAGGAATATTGACCCAAAATTTGATAAGATGATTACTGATTTTATGAATTATTTCAGATGATATTCACAAGATTTAAAGAGATTTTTCAACTATTTAACTCTTTGAATAAAATTAAATTAAGAAAATTTCAACAGAAAAAGAGTTTACTTTATTATTATTTTGATTTAAATAAAATATAATATAAAAATAATTAAAAATATAATAAGGTGATAAAAATGAAATTTACAACTCAAAAAAATCGATTGATTCCAGAGCTTCAACTTTTACAAGGAATTGTGGAAAAAAGAAATACTCTTCCAATACTTGCAAATATTTTAATTGAGACTCAAGAAAAAGAAATAAGATTAATTGGCACAGATCTTGAAGTTGGAATGCTTACATTCTGTGAAGCTGAAATAGAAGAGGAAGGTGGTATTACTATAAATGGAAAAAAGTTATTTGAGATTATTAGGTCTTTACCAGAAGAAGGGAATATTCTTGTTGAAACAATAGGAGATGGAGAATTGGTTAAAATTAAATGTGAAGCAAGTGAATTTAAAATTTCAGGTCTTTCAGTAAAAGATTATCCTAAAATTCCTCTTGCTAATTTTAAAAGAAGTATAAAATTACCCCTTGGTACTTTTCATAAAATGATAGATAAAACATATTTTGCAATTACTCAGGAGCAAAGATATTATTTGAACGGAGCATTAATGATTTTAAATAATGAATCATGGGAATTAGTAAGCACAGATGGTCACCGTTTGGCTTATACCTTTATTCAAGAAAATATTAATTTTAATCTCTCTCAGGAAATTCAAATTATTATATCTAAAAAAGCATTAAATGAACTACGAAAAATGGATGATGAAGAGGTAGAATTCGATTTTGACGAAAATAATTTATTCTTTAGAATTGGAAAAAGAACATTAATTTCAAGAGTTATAGAAGGAAAATTTCCTGAATTTAGAGCAGTGATTCCACAAAATAATGAGAATATTTTAACCATATCCCGGGAAGATTTAATTAACTCTATAAAAAGAGTAGCTCTTCTTTCAAGTGAAAGGTCAAGAGGAGTTAAATTCATTATCAGAGGTAATCAATTGGAACTTTATACATCCAATCCAGAAATAGGAGAGGCAAGAGATATAATAAATGTAAATTTCAGTGGAGAAAACTTAGAGATTGCATTTAATTCCCAGTATATTTTAGATTTTTTAAATACTGTTAAAAGTGAAACAGTTCGTTTTGAAATAAAAGACGAGAATAGTGCAGTTTTGATTCAGCCAGGAGAAAAGGAAGAAATTGGATACAAATATGTATTAATGCCAATGAAAATTTAATCTTCGATTTCCAACAATTTTTAATTCAAACATGAAGATAGTAATTAGGGTGCCTAACTGGATAGGTGATGGTATAATGAGTCTTCCCGCTATACAGAGTGTAAAAAAAAATTTTCCCGAAGCAGAAATATGGGTGGCTACTCGAGAGTGGTTAAAGGATATTTTTTTTAATCATGAATATATAGATAGGTTAATTCCTCTTTTAAAAGAAAATTCTATTTCTAATTTTTATAAAAATATTCAAAAATTAAAAAAAGAAAATTTTGATATAGGTATTCTTTTTACCAATTCTTTTTCATCTGCCCTTCTTTTCTCCCTTTCTAAAATACCTCAAAGATTAGGTTACGCTAAGGAAGGGAGAGGCTTCCTTCTTACAGAAACTGTAAAATTAAAAAATAATTTTAAAGAACACCAGGTTTATTATTATTTGAATTTACTTGAAAATTTAGGTTTTACAATCCAAGAGCCATCTCTTCATTTGAAAATTCGAAAGGAAGAGTTAGAATGGGTTAATGAGTTATTAAGACAATTAAAAATCTCTCCCAAGTCACTAATTATTGGGATGAATCCGGGCTCCTTTTATGGGTCAGCAAAAAGATGGCCGATAGAAAATTTTGCTAAATTAGGTATTAAATTTGCGAATGAATTAAATGCAAAAGTATTTATATTTGGGAGCAAAAAGGAGAAATTCTTGAGAAATAAGCTCTCTGATCTTACAGGTAATAATAGAAACATATACAATTTTATAGGAAAGACTACTTTGAGAGAGCTGATTGCTCTAATCAGTAAATGCCAATTATTTATTTCAAACGATTCTGGACCAATGCATATAGCAAATGCTCTTAGAATACCCATAATCGCTATTTTTGGACCCACTAACCCTGAGCAGACTCGCCCTTTTCATCCTCCATTTAGAATAATTCAGAAAAAAGTTTCATGTGCTCCGTGTAAGTATCGAAATTGTCCATTGGACCATAAATGCATGAGAGATATAAATCCTGAAGAAGTATTTGAAATTAGCAAGGATTTACTTCCATGAAAAAAATTGCAGTTTTTTTGGACAGGGATGGCACAGTTAATGAGGATGTGGGATATCCTTCAAGTTTTGAGCAGATAAAAATTTTTCCTTATAGTTTTGAAGCAATTAAGAAAATAAATAAGGCTGGGTTACTTGCAATTATTGTGACAAATCAATCAGGAATAGCAAGGGGATTTTTTACAGAAAAAGACTTATTAAAAATTCATGAAAAAATGCAAGAAGTATTTATTCAACATGGCGCTCGTTTCGATGCGATTTACTATTGCCCTCATTATTCATTGAAGACATCCGGCTCATCGAATATCTGTAAATGTAGAAAACCTTTGCCAGGAATGGCTCAAAAGGCGGCAAAAGAATTTAATATAGACTTAAAAAGGTCCTATATGATAGGAGATAAAGTTGAAGATATTCTTTTTGGAATAAATATTGGAGCTAAAAGCATTTTGGTATTAACAGGTTTTGGGAAAAGTGCCCGTTTTCAATTAAATGAATTAGGGATTAAACCCTCTTATGTGGCAGATAATCTGTTGGAGGCTGTTAATTGGATTTTAATGGATATAAATGAAAATAAAATAAATAAGTAAAGGAGTCAACTATAAAGATGAGAAGGATTAAAGAAGGTTTGGCGAGTAAGGAGAACATAAATAATTCGGAGAAGCTTATGGATTACAGCCATGATAGCTTGTTTATAGGATTTTCCTTGAGCTATCTTTTTAAGAAAATATTCTCTAAATATCTCATTTACTCTTACAACAGAGACAGCCATGAGGTAGAGCACTCTTCTAAGGTTTCTATTTCCTCTTTTCGATATTCTTCCTTTTCCTCTAAATTCTCCCGACTCATAGAGAGATGGGTCCACACCGGCATAAGCAATAAGCTTTTTCGAGGAGGAAAATCGTTTGATAGATTTAAGGATTTCCTTATAGAGGGAGGATGTTATTCCTATGGACTTTTT
>CAZWBN010000101.1:0-6542 GCA_964632095.1 uncultured Clostridia bacterium
AAGCTGGTTTGGGAATGGTATAACTGGAGAAGAGAGATTATAGCTTCAAAAGAGCCGAATCCAGCTCATAAGGTTTTAGCTTCTTGGGAGGAAAAATTTCCAGAATTTCATCTTATTACTCAAAATATTGACGGATTGCACCAAAAAGCGGGCTCAAAAAAAATTATTGAACTTCATGGTAATATCTGGGAGGTCAGATGCACGAAAGAAGGGATAATATCTGAAAACAGAGAAGTTCCTTTAAAGGAAATTCCTCCTAAATGTTCTTCCTGTGGTGCACTTTTGAGACCTAATGTTGTCTGGTTTGGTGAATCTCTTGACCAGGCTGTATTAAATCAAGCAATAGAATTAAGCACCAATTGCGATATTATGTTTGTGGTTGGAACCTCAGCGATAGTTCAACCCGCAGCTTCGCTTCCATATTTTGCATTGAGAGAAGGCGCCTTAGTCGTAGAAATAAATATTGAGGAGACGCTTCTTACTTCCCATGCGAGTTATTTTTTAAAAGGAAAAGCAGGCGAGATTTTACCTGAATTAAACGAGAAGCTGGATATTGCTTTTTGACTGGATCACTGAAAACTGTTATACTTAAAAGTAAGAGTAAGATTTAAAAATTTTACCAGGAGGAATAAATGCATGTGATTTCATCGAAAATATCTACAAAAGGACAGGTGGTTATTCCAAAAGAATTCAGAAAAAAATTGGGAATTAAAGCAGGAGATAAAATAAGATTTAAATTAATAAAGGAGGGAATTCTACTTATCCCTGAAAAAAAAGAGGAGGGAAAAAAGGACTGGAAAGAATGGATTGGAGCTTTGAAAACTTCTGGCAAGAGTATTATTGATTGTCTATTAGAAGAGCATAAAAAAGAGATAAGAAAAAATGAAAAAAGAATTAAATAAATCTTCGAAAAAAGAATATGTTTTTGATAGTTTTGCCCTTATTAGTTTAGTGGAAAAAGAGAGAGAGTTTAAAAAAGTAGTAGAAATATTAGATAAAGCTCAACGAAAGGAAGTGACTGTATATTTAAGTAAGATAAATGAAGGTGAAATTTATTATTTGATTTATAAAAATAGAGGAAGGCTTCATGCGGAAGAATTGAGAAATGCTCTTAAAACCGGGAAATTTCCAATAGAAATTGTTTCATGCACAGATAGAAGAATTGAAGAAGCCAGTGAAATCAAAGCTGTTTATCCTATTTCTTATTCTGATGCTTTTGCTGCTCAGCTTGCTTTTGAAAAAAGTGCCACTCTTGTTACTGGAGATCCTGAATTTAAAAGTTTAGAAAAGGAAGGTTTAATTGACATCTTATGGATTTCTAAATGACTGATTCAAAGGAATATCGTATTAGAATTAAAGAATTGCCTCTTGAGGGAAGACCGAGAGAAAGATTATCTATTTTTGGACCAGAAGCTCTTTCTGATGCTGAACTTCTTGCAATTATTCTCGGGTCAGGTACTAAAAATCTCTCTGCTATTGAATTAGCTCATCAAATACTTAAAGAGGTCAATGGGATAAAGGGTTTGAATAGAAAAGGTTTTAATGAATTAGCCCGTTTTCGTGGAGTGGGGCATGCTAAAGCAGCTCAGATTATCGCTGCTTTTGAGCTTTCAAGAAGAATAGTCTCCTATCAGGAGAAGAAGATAAAAATGAAATCTCCTCAGGATGTAGCTAATTATCTTTTCCCCAGAGTAAGGGGTTTGAAAAAAGAGCATTTTGGCATTTTAATTTTAGATTCCAAGAATAAGTTAAAAAAAGATGTTTGTATTTCAATAGGTGATTTGAATTCAAGTGTTGTTCATCCGAGAGAAATTTTCCATGAAGCGATTCTCGAATTAGCATCATCCATTATTCTCTATCACAATCATCCTTCTGGTGAACCAGAACCAAGCGACATTGATAAACAACTAACCTCAAAAATTGTTCAGGCGGGCAAAATTTTATCAATTGATGTTTTAGACCACATTATAATTGGGGATGAGAGTTATTTCAGTTTTAAAGAAAATGGACTTATATAAGTGTGAATTGTGAATTATGATTTATGATTTATGAATTTTGAATTTTGAGTGGAGTTGAATTATGAAGTTTGTTTATTTTGATTGTATGGCTGGAATAAGCGGAGACATGGTGCTGGGTGCTCTTATAGATTTAGGTGTTTCTGTCACTGAATTTAAAGAGAACATGAATAGATTGCATCTTCCAGTGGATATCGAAGTTCTGGAGGTTAAGAGAGCATCACTTAGAGGGACAAAGGTTAATGTGCTGGTAAAAGAAGGTAGTGCTCCAAGAAAATTCTCTGATATTAGAAAAATAATAGAAAAAACCGATTTTTCAGATTGGGTTAAGGAAAACTCCTTTAAAATCTTTAAAAATCTTTTTAAAGCAGAATCAAAAGTTCATGGGGTTCGTTTTGAAGAGGCACATCTTCATGAAGCAGGAGCAGATGATGCTTTAATTGATGTTATTGGTTGTTGTTTTCTTTTGGAGAAGCTAAATGTGAAAAAAATATATTCTTCTCCGCTAAATTTAGGCAATGGTTGGGTGGGTACAGAACATGGAATTTTACCTGTTCCTCCTCCTGCAGTAGCTGAGATTTTAAAGAACATTCCTGTTTATTCAGCTCATGTCAAAGGAGAGCTGGTTACTCCTACAGGTGCTTCCATAATAGCCACCTTATGTTCGGAATTTTCAAATTTTCCAGAAATGAAATATGAAAAGATTGGATACGGAGCTGGCTCAAAGAATTTTCCAGATTTTCCGAATATTTTAAGAGTATTTTATGGCAAAATCGAGGAAAGGGTTGGAGAAATAGAGAAAATTTATGTAATAGAAACAAACATTGATGATATAAATCCTCAATTTCTCGGTGCTTTTTTTACAAAAGCCCTTTCCCTGGGTGCTCTCGATGTTTTTCTCACGCCTGTTGTAATGAAAAAAAATAGATTGGGGAGTAAATTGACCATTCTGACCAAGCCTGATAAAATAAATATTCTACTGGAAAGTCTTTTCAGGGAAACAACCTCTATTGGAGTAAGATATTTTCCAGTTGAGAGAATTGTTTTAAAGAGAGAGATTAAGAAAGTGAAAGTTTTTAATCAGGAAGTTGGTATTAAAATTTCTTATTTAAAGGGAAATGAAGTCAATATTCAACCAGAATTTTCTGATTGTGAGAGGGTAGCTGAAATGACCGGGAAATCAATTAAGGAGATTTATCAGACTGCAATAACCGAGTATTTAAAAAGCAAAAAATAGTCTGGAGAGAAAATTGGATTTAAAAAAAATCGAAAAAGGAGTTAAATTGATACTTGAGGGAGTAGGAGAGGACCCTCAAAGACCTGGATTGAGAAAAACTCCCCAGAGAGTTGCCCGTATGTTTTCCGAAATATTGGGTGGAATTGAAGAAGACCCGAAGACTCATTTGAAAGCTATTGAGGAAGAGTATCATGATGAGATGGTTATAATAAAGAATATTCCTCTTTATTCAATGTGTGAACATCATCTTCTTCCTTTTGCCGGAGTTGCTCATGTTGCATACATTCCTGCAGGAGGAAGAATTGTTGGTTTAAGTAAGATAGCAAGGGTTATTGATATTTTGTCCAGACGACTTCAGGTTCAGGAGAGATTAACGAAACAGATTGCAGATTTAATAGAAGAGTCTATAAAACCCCTTGGAGTTATGGTGGTGATAGAAGCAGAACACATGTGCATGTCTATGAGAGGGGTTAAAAAACCCCGTTCGATTACTGTAACTTCTGCTGTGCGAGGTTCGTTTAGAAAGAGTGCTGTTACCAGGTCTGAAGCTATGGAGTTGATTAAGGGGAAAGTGTGAAATGTGAATGGCGAAAAGGTAAATGGTGAAAGGTGAGATGGAAGAAGAGAAAAAGACATTTTATGTGACAACGCCGATTTATTATGTTAATGATGTGCCTCATATAGGGCATGCCTATACCACTATTATTGCAGATGCAATAGCCCGATTTGAGCGAATGACAGGGAGGGAAGTTTTCTTTTTAACAGGAACTGACGAGCATGGCCAGAAAGTTCAAAAGGCTGCAGAGCAGAAAGGACTTTCGCCCAAGGAACTGGCTGATAGAGTGGTGGTAAATTATAAAAAGCTATGGAGAGACCTTAATATTTCCTATGATTTTTTTATAAGAACCACACAGGAAAATCACGAGAAGGGTGTTCAGGAAATATTTATGAAATTGAAAGAAAAAGGAGACATATATAAGGGAATTTATAAGGGATGGTATTGTATTTCCTGTGAAAATTTTCTTTCAGAGGATGTTCCTTTGAATGAAGATGGAACAAAAACCTGTCCGGATTGCGGTAAGCAGACAGAAATCGTTGAGGAGGAATGCTATTTCTTTAAACTTTCAAAATATCAGAAACCGCTTCTTGATTTTTATTCCAGAAATCCAAATTTTGTTCGCCCAAAAGGAAGAATGAATGAAGTGGTTAGTTTTGTTAAAAGCGGCTTAAAGGATTTGTCGATCACAAGAACAACTGTAAAATGGGGTATTCCTGTTCCTGATGACCCGAAACACACGATTTATGTCTGGTTTGATGCATTGCACAACTACTTAACTGGAATTGGCTATGGATGGAATAAAGAACTTTTTCAAAAATTCTGGCCCGCGGATTTGCATCTTATAGGAAAAGATATATTGAGATTTCATGCCATTTACTGGCCTGCCTTTCTTATGGCAGCTGAACTTCCACTCCCAGAAGTTGTTTACGGACACGGATGGTGGTTGAAAGATGAAACTAAAATGTCGAAATCAAAGGGTAATGTTCTTGATCCTTATTTAATAATTAATACGTTCGGCTCTGACCCATTGAGATACTTTCTTTTAAGAGAGATTCCAATAGGTCAGGATGGTAATTTTTCCCATCAGGGATTTCTTCATAGAGTTAATTCTGACCTGGCAAATGATCTGGGAAATCTTGTTTCAAGAACTTTAACAATGGTTCATAAATATTTTGACGGTGAGATCAAAGAGATAGGGGAGGTAGAGGAAAGAGACAGAGAATTAAAGAATGAATTTGAGAATTTAAAAAATAATTACATACAGCTTTTTGAAGAATATGCAATAAGCAGGGCATTGGAGGAAATCTGGAGATATATAAATCTTATAAATAAATACTTAGCAGAAAATGAGCCATGGAAACTGGCTAAAGAAAATAAGAATAGGCAAAGATTGGCAAGAATTCTATATCAGACATTAGCTGGAATAAGGGGAGTTGCATATTTGATTTATCCTGTTATGCCTGTTTCTTCAAAAAAAATTTTGGAATTTCTCGGTGAAGATGTGGAAGTTGAATCAGAGAATTTACTTGATTTAAAATTTTCTGACTTCAAACCCATCAGGAAAATTGCAAAACCTGAAGTCTTATTTCCACGAATAGATTTGAAAGATTTTTTAGAAATGCCAGAGAAAAAGGAGGAAAAAATGGAACAGATTACATTCGATGAGTTCAAAAAAATGGATTTAAGAGTTGCAGAAATATTAAAGGCAGAAAGGGTGGAGGGCACGGAAAAGCTTTTAAAACTGGAAATAGATATAGGGACAGAGAAAAGACAGATTGTTGCTGGAGTAGCTGATGTCTATCCTCCTGAAAAATTAATTGGGAAAAAGATAATTGTAATTGCAAATCTTAAGCCAGCAGTAATTAGAGGAGTGGAGTCTCAGGGTATGCTTTTAGCTGCTGATTTAGGAGGGAAACCAATCATTCCCTTCTTTGAAGAAGATATTCCTCCTGGCACAAAAGTCAGATAAAACTTTATAGCACCACAAATTTTTTAATTGACTTTCTTAATGAATGTGTATATTATTGTGTATTGGGAGGTGTATAATGCGGACAAATATTATTTTAGACGATGAATTGATAAAAGAGGCATTTAAATATAGTAAAGAAAAAACTAAAACTGGCTTAATACATGAGGCATTAAGAGAATTTATTAAAAATAAAAGGCGCTTAAATTTGGCGGATTTAAAAGGGAAAATTAAATTTAGAGAAGACTATGATTATAAAAAATTAAGGGAAAGTAAATGATTTTAGTAGATACTTCAATTTTAATAGATTATTTTAGAGGAATAGAAAATAAGCATACTGAAAAATTCCAAGATTTAATTGACCATAATATTCCTTTTGGAATTAATTATTTTATTTATCAGGAATTATTGCAAGGCACTAAAACAATTCAAGATTACAAAAAACTGAAAAAATATCTTGACACTCAAATTTTTTATAATTTAAAAGGATTAGAGTCTTATGCAGAAGCAGCGTTGATTTATTTTAAATGTAGAAAAAAAGGGATTACTGTAAAAAGCACTATTGATGTTTTAATTGTTCAAACAGCAATCGAAAATGATTTATTACTTTTTCATAATGATAAAGATTTTGAAAACATTGCTAAAGTTGTAAAAATAAAGTTTTATTAAAAACAATTTTTTCTCAAATTTTAATTATTCTTGTGGGAGTTAATATATAATTAACTGATTTATCTTTTTCTGTCATAAGAAAGCTGAAATCATCGA
>CAZWBN010000102.1:0-6520 GCA_964632095.1 uncultured Clostridia bacterium
CTCCTCTCAAGTTAATCATCCAGATCTGCGGGGAACCATTGCGTGTGGATATAAAAGCAATTTTCTTACCATCTGGTGACCAACGAGGTCTATAATCCGCATTTGGAGAAGAAGTTAATTTCCGAAGCAATTTTCCATCAATGGATACAAGCCAGATATCACTATTACTTGTATTCTCTTCCTTATTCATCTCTGTTATCACAAAGGCTACTGATTTTCCATCAGGAGATAGTTGAGAATCACCTATTCTCTTAATTTTAATGAAATCATCAAAGGTTATTGCATGCTTTTCACCGGAAAAGGCGGGTAAAATTAATAATAGACTTAAAATTACTGTAAAGATAAAACTTTTATTTCTCATATTTTCCTCCTCCTTTACATTTTCTCTAACAACCTAATAATATATTAATTATAATAAAAAGAGTCCAAAGTTTACTTTTTAATTATCTCAAAGAATTTCGCGGAGTTTTTCCAAGAAGAACATATTCTCTTCTTCTGTTCCCACAGTTATTCTAATATATCCTGGGGCTTCAAAAGCATCTAATGGTCGAATAATAACTCCTTTTTTCATTAATTCAAGAGCAAATTTTTTTGATGGCTTAGGAGATTTAACCATAAGAAAATTTGTTACAGAAGGAATAACTTCAAAACCTAATTTTTTCAACTCATTAAATAAAAATTCTCTTTGCTCCGTATTCAGTTTTACGCTCCTTCTCACATGTTCTTCATCTTTCAATGCTCCTAATGCTCCATCATGAGATATCCTTGGTAAATTAAATGGAGTTTTTGTTCTTTTTAAACAATCAATTACTTCTTCAGTAGAAATTCCATATCCTACTCTAAGTCCAGCTAAGCCGTAAATTTTAGAAAAAGTTCTGAGAACAATCACTTTTTTCCCTTCTTTAACATAATCAGTTCCATCAGGAAAATCCGGGTCTGTAATATATTCTTTATATGCTTCGTCCAGAACAATAATAATATTATCAGGAATTTTGCTTATAAAATTATCAAGTTCTTTTTTCTTTATCATTGTGCCAGTAGGGTTATTCGGATTTGCTATAAAAATAATTTTTACTTGAGGAGTAAGAGAATTCAAAAAGCTATCCAAATCATAAATATAATTTTTCAATGGAACTTTTATGATTGCACTCTTTCCATTTACCTCACAAACTGCTAACCGGTACATAAGAAAAGTAGTCTCAGAAATAATTGCTTTATCATCTCTATCAAGAAAAGCCCTGGTTATCATCTTTATAAGATCCGTCGAACCGCTTCCAAGTATTATCTGCTCCATTGGAAAATTCAGTTTTTCAGAGAGAGCTTTTCTCAAATAATAGCCGTCATCAAGAGGATAACGATGAATTGAATTCAAACTCTTTCTAATCGCTTCTACTGCCAACTTTGAAGGACCAAGTGGATTTTCATTTGAAGCTAACTTAACAACCTTTTTAAGCCCATATTTTCTCTTGATTTCCTCAATTGGTAATCCTGGAACATAAGGTTCTATTTGAGAAATATGAAAGGGAATTAATTCTTTCATTAATCCTACCTCTCAATTAAAATTTATTAAAAAGAAAAATTTTTCTCCTCAACAATTTTTTCCAATTCCTCAATCGAGGGTAAATCATTCAAACTATTTAACCCAAAATGAATTAGGAATTTCTTGGTAGTGCGATAAAGAAGGGGTCGTCCTGGAACATTTTTCCTTCCAACTATTTTAACTAATTTATGCCTGAGTAAGGTCCGAAGAGTATGAGTGGAGTCAACACCTCGAAGGGAATTAATTTCAGCAAGGGTAACTGGCTGATAATAAGCTACCACAGCAAGAGTTTCTATAGCAGCTTTTGAAAGCCGAATTTGTTTTTTGCTTGTAATTAGTTGTCTTATATATTTGTCATACTGAGGTTTTGTTGTAAAAAGATACCCTCCCCCTATTTTAACTAATTGAATGCCATGGTCTTCTTTATAATGATTCATTAATTCCTCGAGTTCCCTTAGAATCTCTTCTTTAGAAACATTTTTTAGAATATTTACAATTTTATCTACTTCTAAAGGTTCTGAAGACACAAAAATCAGTGCCTCCAATATATTTCTAATTGGCAACTCCTTTCATTTTTTTAAAATAATAATATGGCCAAACTTCAATTTTTTGAAAAATACCCTTTTGCAAAGCAATAACTTTTCTCAGCCTTAATAATTCCAATAAACTAAAAAAAGCTATTAAACCTTCTTCAAGAGATTCCTGTGCGTTGAAATATTCAAGGAAATCTAAATACTTATTTTTTCTTAAATGGCTCATTATTTCTCTTGTCTTCTCTTCTATTGAGAACTTTCTCCCCTCGATTACTTTAATCTCCTGTCTTTCTTTCCTCTTAAGCACAGAATAAAAAGCCAAAGCTAAATCATAAAGAGATGTTTCCTGCAATAAGTATTCAATATTATTACTCTCCCTGATTTCTCTCTGCCATTGTTCTGATTGTTCCTCCTCTTTTTTGGATAGATAAAAGGAAATGTTTTTTATTTTTTCATATTCAACAAGCTGGTCTACTAAGTCCTGTCTCGGGTCTTCTTCAAAGTAGTCCTCTTTTTCCCGGGGAAGTAACATCTGAGATTTTATATATATTAATGTTGCAGCAACTAAAAGGAAATCTGCCTCATGGTCCAGATTTATTCTATCTCTTCTATCCAAATATTCTAAGTATTCACGAGTGATTTGGGAAATTGGAATATCATAAATATTGATTTTATTTTTTTTAATGAGAAAAAGGAGGAGTTCTAATGGTCCCTCAAAAAACTCTAACTTTACATGATAACCATAATAATCCATGTCTAAAAACCTATTGCTTTCCGAACCTCTTCCATAGTTTCCTGAGCTTTCTTTCGAGCTTTTTTATTTCCTTCCTCTAAAATATCCCATACAATCTGAGGTTTTCTGAGCAACTCATTTCTCTTTTCTCGTAAAGGAGCTAATCCCTCTACCAATTCATCTATAATAACCTGCTTACAATCTAAACATCCAATTGATGCTGTTCTACATGCCCTTGCAAGTTCCTCCCTCTTTTCCTCGGGGGTAAAAGCTCTGTGAAGGGTAAAAACAGGACAATCTTCCGGCTCTCCAGGGTCGGTTCTCCTTTTTCTTCTGGTGTCAGTTACCATTGGTTTAATCTTCTCTTCTATAACTGATGGAGGGTCTCCTAAATAAATAGCGTTATTATAGGACTTGCTCATTTTTCTTCCATCTGTACCCGCTAATCTTGGAACCTCTGTTAAAAGCACTTCTGGCTCTGGAAAGACTTTGCCAAAAAATCTATTAAATCTTCTCACTATCTCCCTTGCCAGTTCAATATGGTAAACCTGGTCCTCGCCCACTGGGACATAATTTGCCTTATAAATAATAATATCTGCTGTTTGAAGCACAGGATATCCCAAGAAACCGTAAGTATTAAGCTCCTTATCAGGTAATTGTTTTTGCATTTCCTTAAAAGTTGGCACCCTTTCCAGCCATGGGAGAGGAATAATCATGGATAGCAATAAATGAAGTTCAGCATGTTCCTTTATCTCTGATTGAAGAAAAATAACGCTTTTTTCAGGGTCAAGACCTGCGCTAAGCCAATCTATTGCAAGTTCAAATATATATTTTCTTATCATTTTTGAATTTTTATACTCTGAACTCAGAGCATGCCATGAGACAATGGAGTAATAGCATTCATATTTATCCTGCAATTTAATCCAGTTACGCAAAGCTCCTGCTATATGACCGAGATGAAGAGCTCCTGTTGGTCTCATTCCACTTAAAACTATCTTTTTCATTTTTACTCCTTGAATTTAATCAGGAGATTAATATTATGGAGTAAATAATAAATAAAATGGGTCTAATAATCAATGAGAGTAAACCAAGATAAATCAAAGCTAAGATTATAATAAAACCAAATGGTCTGATTTTTTCATATTTCTGAGCTGCTTCATCAGAAAGAAAGCCCATGAGAACACCGCTTCCATCTAAGGGAGGAACTGGAATAAGATTAAAAATTGCTAAATAAGTATTTATCAATATTCCATAGAAAAGAATAAGTGCTAAACCTTCCAATGGGCGAAAGCCTGCACTGAAACTTATATTCCCAATAAGTAAATTTTTTAAAAAATATTCAACATTTGAATTAATTGATTTTAGAAAAATCAAAAATAAGAGACAGAAAAAAGCCACCATAATATTGGAAAATGGTCCCGCAGCTGAAATCCAGAGATTATCTCTTTTTGGATTTCTCAAATTATAAGGATTAACCATCACAGGCTTTGCCCAACCAAATGCAGGAGCCCCAAAAGCTACTAAAATAAGAGGAAGCAAAACCGTCCCAAAAGGGTCAATGTGAGCGATAGGATTGAGAGTCACTCTTCCTTGAAGGTAAGCTGTTGGGTCTCCTAACTTATAGGCTGCCCAACCATGAGCTGCTTCATGGATTGTAATAGCAAATAAAAGAACAAAAATTTGTATTACTCCTAAAATAAATCCCATCTTTACCTTTATAACATAATAAATAGAGGGAGGCAATATTTCTTGCTAAATATTGATTATTCTGTTAAAATTCGTTTCCAAAAATTAAATCAATTTTTTATTAAAAATGCCAAATTTATTAATTGTAGGAACTCAATGGGGAGATGAAGGGAAAGGGAAAATTGTAGACCTTTTAACCTCTGCATTTGATATTGTTGCTCGTTATCAAGGAGGACACAATGCCGGGCATACTGTTTTTCTGAAAGGCAAAAAAATAGTCCTTCATACAATTCCATCTGGTATTCTCCATCCCGGGAAACTTTGCATAATAGGGAATGGAGTTGTTATTGACCCAAAAGCCTTTTTTCATGAAATTGAAGAATTGAAGAAATTTGGCGTCAATATTGACAATAATTTATTTATAAGCAAAGGAGCTCATTTAATTTTACCCTATCATGTATTAATAGAGAAAACTCTTGAAGAGAGTAAAGGGGATAAAAAAATTGGAACAACTTGTAGAGGAATAGGACCTGCTTATGAGGATAAGGCTGCACGAACAGGCATAAGAGTAGGAGACCTTTTGAATCTGGATATATTGAAAGAGAAAATCTTTCGGAATGTGGAGGAGAAAAATAAAATTTTAATTTTATATAATAAATCTCCCTTAAATCCTGAGGAAATATTTGAAGAATACAAAATTTATTCTCAAAAAATGGAAAAATACATAAAAGATACAACATGGATTTTAAATAAAAAGATAGAGGAAGGAAAGACAGTTCTATTTGAAGGAGCTCAAGGAACTCTGCTTGATATTGACCATGGCACATATCCATATGTTACTTCTTCAAATCCAACTTCAGGTGGAGTTTGTTGTGGGCTGGGAATAAGCCCGGATAAAGTAAATGGTATATTAGGGGTTACAAAAGCATATACTACCCGGGTGGGAATGGGACCTTTTCCAACCGAAATTTTTGACCAGACAGGGGAAATCCTCCGAAGAAATGGGAATGAATTCGGAGCCACAACTGGAAGACCGAGAAGATGTGGTTGGTTCGATGCAGTGGCAGTAAAATATGCATTAAAAATTAATGGAATCAAAAGCATTGCTCTGACAAAAATTGATGTTTTAGATGATTTAGATGAAATCAAAATTTGTGTTAACTATAAATATAAAGGTGAAATTTTAAAAACCTTCCCAACAGAGGACTGGATTTTAAATGAAGTAGAACCAATATATAAAAAATTTAAAGGCTGGAAAGAAAAAACAAAAGGAATAACTGATTTTAATTCTTTACCTCTATTAACAAAAACTTATATTAATGCAATAGAAGAGTTAATCGAGGCTGAAATAAACATTATTTCAACTGGAGTTGAAAGAAAAGATACGATTATAAAATCAAAAAAAACCTTAAGCAAATTTGTCAATTTAGAAAAACTCAATCTTTAAATAATCTTTTAAAGTGAGAAAAAAATTTTTGCAATGGATTGAAATTAATTCGAGTGCATTTAAAAACAATATTGAACAATTCAGAAACCTAATAGGCTCCACAAAAAAATTATTAGTAGTGGTAAAAGCAAATGCATATGGTCATGGAATTATAGAAATATCCCGCCTTGCAGAAAATTATGGTGTTGACTGGCTTGGCGTGAATTCATTGGAGGAAGCTTTAATTATTAAAAAAAATAAAGTTAATCTTCCCATATTAATACTGGGTTATGTTCAACTTTCAGATTTACCAGAAGCTGTTGAAAATGATTTTCATCTAACCGTATATAATGAGGAAACAATAAAAAAACTCGGTGAAATAACATCTAAAAGGAAAAAGAAAGTATTCCTTCATATAAAACTGGAAACAGGGACACATCGACAGGGTATAAAAGAAGAAGAACTTATACCCTTTATAAAACTTATAGAAGCTTATCCCTACCTCTCAGTGGAAGGAATATCAACCCATTTTGCAAATATTGAGGACACCACTGACCATACCTATGCACAGATACAATTGGATAGATTTAACTCATGTATTA
>CAZWBN010000103.1:0-6490 GCA_964632095.1 uncultured Clostridia bacterium
GGAAGGAAAATGAAAGTTAATTTCGGTGACAAAAATTATGATCTAACTAATATGTGTTTCAGAGACATTGAATTTTGATCTAACACGGACTTTAGGATGTATTTAAGCTCTCAAAATTTTCGGTATGCTTGAAAATTTTTTTAACTATTTGATATACTTAAAAAGGAAATTAATTAATGGAAATAAGGCTTCTCAAAGAAAAAACTTTAAAAATTCAGAGACAGTTTGTTTCTCTTCATAAATTATTCTCCAAATATCAAACTTTAGAGAAAGAGCCACTGGAAAATTGTTTTTTACTTGAAAATATTATTCTTGAAATAGAAAAAATTTTAAAAAATCTCCCTCTTTCCGATAAATCAGATTTCGAAGACTGGATAAAAGAGGAAAAAGATAAGATTAAAAAATTAAAAGAGGATTTTAAATTTCATTTTGGCAATCAATTAGAAAAAGAGTTGAAATCAAAAGGATTGGATATAGAATGGAAATATCCTTATATTTATTGTGGATTATATAAAATTCAAGCTGATTTTGGGAAGAAAATTGGTACCATTTATTGGGGTCCTGAATTTATTAAGAAAGTTAGACTTTCTCCATCAGAAATAGCAAAAGAAATAGAAAATTTTGAAAAAAGATTGAAAAATAGACCATTTGAATTAAATTCTTATCTACTTTTGCTTGAAAGAGCATATAAAAGGGTGCTTGAATCATATAATTACCTTCCCGGTGAAAAAGTTCCAATTGTTGAAGTTCTTGTAGAGCTTACTTTTTTACTTCAGGACAGAAAATTCAGGATAAATCCTACGAAAATTAATTTTAAGGAATATAATAGGATATTTTTTGCTTATGACCTTTATAGAATAAAAAATTCTCGAGAAGCAAAAGAAAGGGGGTTAACTTTATACATAGCTACTTTTGATTCAACAAAATTTAAGGATAAAGTTCTCTTTGTGCCCGATAATGAGAGAGAAGGAACAAGATATGCTTACTTAGCTTTTGAAAAAAAATGAATCAATTTCAAGCAAAAATAATAATCAACAGGTTGGGTGCTACTGGGACACCACCAGAGTTTGGGATTGAGGATTTTACTGTAGGTCTCAATACTTATCTTAATGTTATTGAAAATGAGTATTTTGAAAATTTTATTTCTATGGGAGCATCTGCTTTCAAACTGGTAATCGGAAGTTATGGAGGAGGAAAAACGCATTTTCTTTATTCAATAAGAAACAGGGCATGGAAACACGATTATGCAGTAAGTTATGTTCCTCTATCTCCCGGAGAATGTCCATTTAGCAAATTTGAATTGGTTTATAAAAGTATAGTTTCAAATTTAATGTATCCTATGGACTGGCAGGATATTATGAAGGCATCAGAAAGGGGAATTGATGGTTTTATAAGAAACTGGTTTGTAAGAAAAATGACAGAATTTCAGACCTCTAAAAAGAAAGATTTACTAATTGACACATATTTAAAATCAATAGGTGGAATAGAAAGTAGTAGTTTTACTAATGCTATTAGAAATGCATTTTATAGTCTCTATAAAGGAGATGAGGAAAAATATGAAAGAATCTTGCAGTGGCTTAAAGGAGAAGAGATTGACAGAGAAACAAGAAATCAATTTCGAATAACTGAGAGGCTTGACCGCACCACTGCTTTTCGTCTTATACGGTCTCTTGCCCAATGGATAAAAAATATTGACTATTCTGGGCTTATTTTGCTGTTTGATGAAGCTGAAAGAGGCATAAGTATTTCATCTTCCAGGGAGAGGCGCACCGCTTTGGATAATTTGAGACAGATTATAGATGAATGTGGAAACTCAAGACTTCCTGGAGTTATGATTTTCTACGCCATTCCGGATGAAAAACAGCTTTTAGAAGAGAGACTTGAAGTTTATGAAGCTCTGAGGCAAAGATTGATGGGGGTATTATCTCAATCTAATCCAAGTGGTGTTAGAATAGATTTAGAAAAACTTGAAATTCTTCCTCTTGAATTTTTGATGGAACTCGGAAGAAAACTTTACAAAATATATCAAATAGCCTATCCGAATTTAACCATACCCTTTGAAACTGTGGAAGCAGCTATAGCGAATTTAGCAAGGGTAGCATATCAGCAAAGATATGCAGATGTAAGTTATAGAAGAATATTTGTTAAAACAATAATTTCTGTTTTTCATTTTCTAAGAGAAAATCCAGATGCTATGATTTCTGCTCCACAAGCTCAGAAATTAATTAAAGAAGGTATAAAAGCTATTGAAACACAAATAGTGGAAGAGACAGAATTCTCATAACTTTCATGATAGGGCAAAAGGTTTTTCATTCCGCATTTGGAGAGGGAACAGTTATAGATCAAAGATCAAGTGGAATGTACCTTTATGTAAAATTTGATAGAGGTCCAAAGCTCTGGGTTAATGCTTCTGCTCTTAATATTTTGGTCCCTGAATTGAAAAAACCAACTCTTAAGCCAAAAACCTTACCTTTAAGTGAAGAGGCTTTAAATGCAAGAAAAATGATTGAGGCTTTTAGAATGGGAGTTGTTCCGTATTTTAAAATTGAAAAGTTTACTTTTGGAAGGGAAAAAGAATTGCAAAAGATATTTCACAATTTTGAAAATAACAAAGGCGGAGTAATAATAATCGAAGGAGTCTATGGTTCTGGCAAAACTCATATCCTTGATTATATTTATTGCTGGGGATTGAAAAATAGGTTTGGTGTTTCAAGAACAGAACTTGATTACTTTGATGTTGCCCCCTATAGACCAAAACATGTTTATAGAGAATTAGTGAGAAATTTCAAATTTAAAGAAAACGATAAAGAAAAGAGTTTCCGGGATTTTCTTAAAAAAGCTTCATCTCTGGAGCTTCCTTATACCCATCCTTTCCTTTCACCTGCCTTTGAAATATTAAGAAAAAATGAGGAAAATAATATTTTCTGGGACTGGATAGAGGGTGAGGAACTCAGAAGAGAAAATCTTGATTATCTAAGGCTTTGGAAACTTCCAGTTCTCTTAGACCATACACCTGCATCTGATATTTATTGTAATCTTTTAAGCAGTTATTCATATTTTCTTAAAGAATTGGGTTATAAAGGCTTGATTCTTATTTTGGATGAAGTTGAAACCCTTTTTCCAATTTGGTTCTGGGGGAAAAGAGAACTCGGTTTTCATTTTTATAAAGGGCTCATTTCAATTGCTAAAAATGATAAAAGATGCCTCAAGATTGATCTGAAAGAACTTAAATTATTTGATATGGTTGGGGTTGGAAAGCTTGATAAGTATAATTTTGTTCACTCTGGAGTAAGACCTCTTCCCTATCTTTTTACAAAGCCATCCCATCTTTTTTTAATTCTATCCCTTACCCCTTCACCTTCATACTATTATAAAAAGATTAAAGAATTGGTTAATGAAAAGGAAGTTATAAAATTATCAAAAATATCAGAAAAGAATTTCCATGAGATGTTTAATGAAGTTGTTAATTTATATAAGAAAGCTTATTTCCCTGAGAATTTTGATTCAAAAAGGATTAAAAAAATATATGAAGAACTAAAAGAGAAAATGGAAGATGGAATTAGGCTATTTCTGCGAACTGCGGTGGAAAGACTTGATGTTTTGCGTTATTACAATGAATGAAGAGCTTGAAGACCTCAGGATTAAAAGAGATTTAGCTAATTCATGGCATGCTTTTTTTTCTCCTCATGCAAAACTTCTCCCGATTCAGAGAAAAGCAATCCCAATTATTTTAAATGGTAAAAACGCTGTTTTAGTCTCTCCCTCTGCATCTGGTAAAACTGAAGCGGTTATGGCTCCTTTGATGGAAAGGCTTCTCCGAGAAAAATGGGAAGGATTATCAGTACTTTATGTGGTGCCTACAAGAGCTCTGGTGAATGATTTATATGAAAGATTAAAAAATCCATTAAATTATCTCAGAGTAAGTATTTCAAGAAAAACAATGGATAGACCGGAATTTAATCCTGAGTCTCCAACTTCTGTATTAATTCTCACCCCTGAATCTTTTGATTCTTTATTATGCCGGCATTCTAAAGTATTTCATACTATAAAAGCAATATGTCTTGATGAAATTCATCTTGTTGAAGGAACCCCTCGGGGAGAGCAATTAAGAATATTACTTGAAAGAGTCAAGATTTTAAAAAGAGAGAAAATAAATGTCTATCTTCTTTCAGCCACAATTGCAGACCCTTATCAAATGGGAAAGAGATATATGGAAGAATTTGAAGTAGTGGAAGCACCATGGAAAAGGATAATTAATTATTCACTTCTTCCTCTTGATGAGCAATTGAAGAGTATACTCAATGAAATTTATCAGAAAAAACTAACTAAAATTTTATTTTTCTGTAATACAAGAAAAGAAACCGAGAATATGGCTTTTCTATTTAAAAAATATTGGTCCTATCCTGATAGAGTATTCACTCATCACGCAAGTTTAAGTAAAAAAGAAAGAGAACTTACAGAGAAAGAAATGAATCAGGGAAAAATTGGCTTATGTGTTTCGACTATGACCTTGGAATTAGGAATAGATATTGGAGATGTTGATGCTGTCTTTTTGCTTTCCCCTCCACCTTCTATTACCTCTCTGCTCCAGAGAATAGGAAGAGCATGCAGAAGAAGTCCTTATATTCAGGCTTATGGAGTTTATAGTAATGAGTGGGAGAAGAAAATTTTTGAAGTAATTTTTGAGCTCGCAAATCAGGGCTGGATGGAGAAAATTGTCTATTATCCCCATTATTCCACAGTAGCTCAGCAAATATTATCAATGACATTTCAAAAAGAAAAAACAGGATTAAGCATATCCTATGTTGAAAAAATACTTTTTTCCATTGGAATAGCTACAAAAGATATTCATGAAATTATTGAAAATCTAATAGATGCAGGATATTTAAAAAGGGGAATTGCAGGAATATTACACATGGATGAAAAATTGGGATGGTTAACAGCAAGAGGAATAATTCATTCAAATATTGAAAGTAAATTCGAGGAATATGAGGTAATAGATTCCCAGACTGGTGTAAATTTAGGAATAATTGAAAAATTAAGCCCTGTTTTCATATTAAAAGGAAAAATCTGGGAAGTAGTAAATGTTATAGGTAAAAAAGTTTTCGTGAGAAGCGGAACTCGTCTATATTCTGGTGGTAAAAAAGTCTTTGCAGGGAAAGGTGAAATTTTATGGGATTTTAGATTGGGAATAAAATTAAAGGAAAAATTGCTGAAAGTTGACTGGAACGAGCTTCCCTATTTTGAGGAAAATGAAGAAATAATAATTTTTCCATTTCTTGGAAAAATAGGAAATTATTTATGGGCTCGAGCGCTGGAGGAAAGAAAAATTGAGGTGGAGGAAGGTGGAGGCATATATATAAGAGCAAAAAATTCTAGCATTGATACTCTCCTCGAAATCGGAATGGAAGAGTTAAGTAAAGTAGCTTTAAAAACGGGCAAAATATGGGAAAGATTTTTAAACTTGGGAAATTTTTATAAACTTTTGCCCCCGGACTTAAAGGCTGAAACAATAATAAATGCATTAAATATTGAAGTAATCACTGAATTAATTCAATGTCAGAGACCAAAGAAATTTCCATTTTCTCAATTTAATGAAATATTAAAATTTATTTGAAATTTTTGGAGGGGCTTTTATGAAATTAAATATTTTAAGACTTGGTATTGCATTATCCATTGTTGGAGCTTTTGCAGTGTTCTTGACAGGCATTGGAAATCTAATCTGGCCGGAATATGGTGTGGAATTTCTAAAAATTGTTGATTCTCTATATCCTGGTTATCATTATGGGAAAGGGGGAATTCTTGGTGTGATTATTGGAAGTTTGTATGCAGGAATGGATGGATTTGTGGTAGGAGTGGCGATTGCTTTGTTTTATAATTTGACAGGCAACAGAAGAAAAAATAACTAAAAGGAAGTAAGAATCACTGCCAAAATTCCAGTAAGGAAAATACCATCAAAAGTTCCTGCTCCACCAATGGAGGCAACAGGAGCACCCAGCTCTCCAATTCTTTTTAAATTCATTAGATCAGCTCCTATTAATGTCCCTAAGGAACCAGAAACATACGCTATTAGGGGAGCGTATGAAGGATGAATTATAAGAGCGGTAAGAGCAGCAATTAGAGGTGGTAAAAAAGCTGGTGTAACAATTCCAACTCCCCTCACAGGCCGAGCAATTAAATAAATGATAAATGAAACTATTACAATTGCAAAAATATTTTGGATAAGAAGATGGGGATTAGAGATTAGAATATAAAGGGATATGGCAGTTGGAATTATAGCTCCTCCCAAATTGACTGCAATGAGTGTTTCTTTCTGATAGTGTGTGGCTGGAATTTTAAATCTCCACCCTAAGAAATTAATAACCTGTCCCGGTAATTCGACTTCAGTTGAGATTTTTTTAATAGGTATATTAATCATACTGCCAAAAAGAGTAAGGAACAGAAGCGTAAATATATATTCTCCTGGAATTCCAATTTTCTCAAAAGCAAA
>CAZWBN010000104.1:0-6398 GCA_964632095.1 uncultured Clostridia bacterium
AACTATTTTGCATCATTTGAAAATCCTCGTGATTAACACCCCCGAGGTGTAAAAATCTTATACTGGGGGGTTCTTTTAAGTAAAATTTCTAATGGCAATTTAGGGCTCTCAGTCAGTAGAGTTTCCCCTATCCAAATTTAACTTTTTCATTCTAAAAAACAAAAAATTATTGACTATTTTATGTATTTGTAATATACAGTAAAAGACTGAATGGATAAGTTGGAAGGAATTTTTAATTACCTTTATCAGCATCCAGTGGTTTTCATTATACTTTTGTCGGTGATTTTTATTATTATATTTTATTGGATTGGATACATAAAGGGAAAAAGTAAAGGTCATTTGGATAATCTTAAAAAACTTAGTGAGATGCAGCTTGAAATACAGGAATTAAAGCATTCTCTGATTGATTTAAAAAGAGAATTGAAGGACAGGGAAGAAGAACTTGAAAATTTAAAGAAAAAATATGAGCCATCTTTTGCTCAAAAGGTTTTAAAAAAGATTAAAGGAGAAAAAGAAGAAGAATAAAAATTAAATTTTATTATTGGGAGGAGGATAATGAGTGAGAAAGAATTTAAGCCTTATGTTTCGCCAGAAATTTCAATGAGAGAAATTTCCTTTAAGGCTATTTTTCTTGGAGTTATAATGGCAATAGTCCTTGGAGCTGCAAATGCTTACTTAGGCCTGCTCGTTGGAATGACAGTTGCAGCGACTTTTCCTGCTGCGGTTATTGCAATGGCTGTACTTCGTCCTTTTAAGGGAACAATTCTTGAAGAAAATCTTGCAAGAACAACAGGTGCAGTGGGAGAGGCACTTGCTGCAGGTGCAATTTTTACAATTCCAGCCTTTCTTTTAACTCGACCTGCTGTTTGGGACAAATTTGACATTGTTAAATCCTCTCTCTTAATGCTTGTTGGAGGAGTACTCGGAGTATTTTTCATAATTCTTGTCCGCCGGACTTTGGTTCAGGATGTGGAATTACCCTTTCCCGAAAGTGTTGCTTGTGCTGAAATGGTAAAAGCAGGACAAAAAGGAGGAACTCAAGCAGCTTACATGTTCTGGGCAATGGGATTGGGTGCTCTTATTGAATTTTTTACAAGCGAAAATGGAATTAGAATTATTAAACCTTTTGTTCGCTTTGTGTTTAAAATCCCTGGTCTTTCAAGAATCTCCTATCTTGATGCTGATAATAATCTTGTATATAAATCTCCCGCAGTGGAAGGTAGAATGTTTCTTGAAACACCAGCTGCCAATGCTGCCATGACAGGTGTTGGTTATATTATCGGGCCCAAGCTCGCAGCATTAACTTTTTCCGGCGGAGTTCTTGGATGGCTTTTACTAATGCCCATACTTCTCTTTATCGGAAGCAAAGATTTGGGAAATATTGCATCAAGGTTCTTTCAGGGGGACTGGACGAGCACTGCTGTTTCCGCATATAATGCTCAAATTAAACCCATAGCTGTTGGAGCCATGTTGGTTGGAGCTTTTTATACACTGTTCAAAATGAGGAAAAATTTAATCGCAGGAATCGGTCGTTCCATTACAGATGTTAAAAAAGCAAGATCAGGAGAGAAGGTTGAGACTTTGAGAACTGATAAAGACCTGCCTTTTCCTTCGATTATAATTGCAATTATTGCCTTGATTATTCCAATGTTTTTCCTTTACAATATCTTCACTCATAATATCGGCTCTTCCCTTGTAGCGACTCTGGTAATGATAATAATGGGACTGTTATTCGCAGCTGTGGCAGGATACCTTGTAGGAATAATAGGTTCTTCATCAAATCCCATATCAGGATTAACCCTCACTACTCTTCTAATCGCAGCTCTTATGATGGTAATTCTCGGACAAAGAGGTGCTCCAGGAATAGCAGCAGTTATTGGAGTTGCTGCAATTGTGTGTTGTGTGGCAGGAGTTGCTGGAGATATGATTCAAGACTGGAAAGTTGGACATATACTTGGTGCTACTCCCTGGAAAATGCAAATTGGAGGAATCATCGGGGTTACTGCAGCAGCATTGACTTTAACTTTTTCCTTACAGCTTTTACATAATACAATGAGAATTGGAAGCGACGCTCTTCCAGCTCCTCAGGCAAATCTAATGGCAATGATGGCACAGGGAATAGTTGGAGGAGAAATGGCATGGCCGCTGGTTATAGCAGGAATGCTATTAGCATTTGGTCTTATTCTTATAGGCTCCCCATCTCCAATGTTAATAGCTGTTGGGATGTATCTTCCTTTTAGGGCAACCGCCTGTATATTCTTTGGTGGAGTATTAAAGTATATACTTGACAAGAGTGTGGAAAGGAAAAAACCTACAAAGAAAGGAAGAGAAATTGTTGAAAATATTGGACTTCTATTAGCATCTGGATTGATTGCTGGTCAGGCAATAATGGGAATTATCACCGCAGGATTGAAAGGAGCAAAAATTCATATGCCTGAGTCTCTGAATAATCCATGGTTAGCCTTGATAATTTTCTTCGTTTTGGGATTTATACTCATCTACTTCCCGTACAAAAAAATGGTTGCTTCAGGAGAATTTGAATCTGAAAAATAAAAAGAATTTGGAAAAGAAAGATATTAATTTTTTGGAATTAATACCTATTAGAAACATAAAATGGGAAAAACAGGAGAAAGGATTAGTAGTTCTATTAAAGCCAAAGTTTAAAAATAAACTCTTAGTAAAATATCTCCTTCCAAGGATAAAGAAGCCATTTTTCAGAATAAAACTTGATGAGATAGGAAGTTATGTATGGGAACTCTGTAATGAGCAGAACACTGTTTTTGAAATAGGAGAAAAATTAAAAGAAAGATTTGGAGAAAAAATTGAACCTGTTTATGACAGATTAATCCTTTTTCTAAAACAACTTGAAAGAGGAAAATGTATTAAATTTAAATTAAAAGAGGGTAGGGAGCATCCCGCTCCCTAAGTGCCACTTCCTCCCTCCAGAGCTGATTTTCCCATCTCTGTAAATGTTCTTATGCAAATTTTGTGCCAAGAATCCATATGGAAATTAAAAAAATAAGTTATTGATTATAAAAAACTTATTGTTTTAAAGTTTATTTTCTAAAATATTTTTTTGACATTTCTTGTCATTTTAGCGACAAATTATGTCATTTATAAAATTTCTGTTAAAATATGTTTATGGCTCTCAGAAAATTTTCTTTTTTCATTTTAATACAAATAGTTCTATTGAATTTTTTATATTCTGCATCTATCTATGACCCGAAGCTAAAATGGCAAACATTAGAAACTCCTCACTTTTATATTCATTTCCATCAGAGAGAATATAAGCTCGCCCAGTTAACTGCAAATTTAGGAGAAGAAGTCTATGAAAAATTATGCTCTTTTTTCCAATATTATCCAGAAGAAAAAACCCATATAATTCTTGTTGACAATAGCGATATTGCCAATGGTTATGCTACTGTTTTTCCTCATAAATGTATAGTTATCTTTGTAGTTCCTCCTCAAAGCGAGAGCTATATAGGAAATTTTGATAATTGGTTAAGAACTATTCTAATCCATGAGTACACTCATATTCTTCACCTGGATATGGTTTCAGAGGTACCTAAAATAATGCGCTCCATTTTTGGAAGAGCCCCTTTACCATTTTGTTTTCCGAATTTTTTTCATCCAATATGGTTTATCGAAGGAATGGCTGTATTCTCAGAAACTAAATTCACATCAAGAGGGAGAGGAAGATCATCAGATTGGAATATGCTTCTTCGCACCGCAATTTTGGAAAATAAATTTCTCCAAATAGACCAAGCCACAGGTCCACTCGTAGCTTGGCCAGGTGGAAACTCTTCCTATTTATACGGAAATAAATTCTTCGAATATTTAAAAGAAAAATACGGAGAAAAAAGCTTAATAACACTTAATAAAAGAGCAAGTAGAACTTTACTTCCATATTTTACAGATTGGATTTTTAAAAAAACATATGGAAAAACATCAGTCAAATTATGGAAAGAATGGAAAATGAATAAAGAAAGAGAATTTAATCGCTTAAAGAATAAAATGACATCCGAAATTAAAATAAAACAAATAACCAAGCAAGGATACTTCATATTTGGACCTCGCTTTTCTCCTGATTGTAAAAAAATTGCCTATTCAGTTTTAAATCCTCACTCTTTTCCTGAAATCAGAATATTTGATTTGGAGAAAAATAAAGATTATTCACTTACTGATAGGTATCTCGGATATTACCTCAGCTGGAATAAAAATGGTAAAGAAATAATTTTTTCGCAAATGGAATATTATAAAAATTTCTATCTTTTTAGTGATTTATATTTGTATAATTTAAATGACAAAAGAATAAAAAGACTAACCAAAGGATTAAGACTAAGGGCCCCAGACCTCTCCCCTGATGGTAAAAAAATTATTGCAATTAGAAGTTTTCTGGGAGTTAATGAATTGATATTGTTTAATTTAGAAAATAAAAAAATGAAAGCAATCTCGCAAGAGTATACTATATATTCTTCGCCCCGGTGGTCACCCGATGGAAAAAGAATAGTTGTAAGTGCAGGAAAAGAAGGAAAATGGAAAATTCTCGTTTTTAATCTGAATGGAGAAAAAATTTTCTCATATTCAGAAAAACAAGCAAGAATTATCTCCCCATGCTGGTCTCCAGATGGAAAATTTTTGATTTTCAGTTCGGATAGAAGAGGAATATTCAATTTGTATGCATATTCTCTTGAAAGGAATAAACTTTTTCAGATAACAGATTTTCTTTCAGGCGCTTTCTACCCTGATATTTCGCCGGATGGGAAAAAATTAGTTTTTGTTACTTACTCTTCTCGGGGGTATGACTTAGTTATTATGGATTTTTCTCCCTCTAATTGGATGGAACCAAAACCTTACAATTTAAATTATCCAGAATATAAATTTTCGTTAGATAATATTGTATATCCATCTCATAATTATAATCCTTTGCCATCATTGATTCCAAAATTCTGGTTACCTGTTTATTTAAAAGAGAACCGAGAGATTATTCCCGGAATAATGACTTTAGGATTTGATGTTTTACAGAAACATTATTATTTATTAAATTGCAATTACAATCCCTTTTCTGGAAAATTTTCCTATTCAATAGATTATATTTATGATGGTTTAAGACCTACTTTTCACTTCCATTTATCCCGTAAAAAATTAAAAAAAGAAGAGAAAAAATTCTCAGCGACAATTTATCTTCCTTTTTACAAAGTTAAACGAATACATTCCATGGTATTTGAATATTTCCAGGAAAAAAATATTCATTCAGAACAGAACAATACACGAATATCAAAATTTAACGGCATAAAATTTGGTTGGTATTATAATAGTGCTCGAAAATATGGCTATTCTATTTCACGAACTGACGGAAGAATTATTGATTTCTATTACGAAATGAACTTAAAGAAATTAGGAAGTGATTATGATATTTCAAAACTGGTGGGCGAATGGCGTGAATATTTAGCTTTGCCCTTTAGGCACCATGTCCTTGGATTAAGAATAGCAGGAGGATTAAGCTGGGGAAAAGAAGCCGAGGAGTTATTTTTTATGGGTGGATATAAAGGAAGAGAATATTCTTTCGATATCAATTCTGATTATTTTTGTCTTTTAAGAGGATATAAAGAAAATACATTCTGGGGAACAAAGGTAATATTACTTAATTTTGAATACAGAATGCCTCTTATCAATATTGAAAGGGGAATATGGAATATTCCTGTTTTTATTCAGAAATTACATCTTGGATTTTTTATAGATAGCGGAAAAGTGTGGAATAACGAAAAATTTAATTTCTCCGGATTTAAAACAGGAATTGGAATGGAATTAAGAATGGATGTAAATCTGGGCTATTCTTTACCAGTAACCTTATCCGCTGGAATAGCGAAAGGTCTGGATAAAAAATTTGGTGAAAATCAAATTTATTTTAGAATTGGTACATCTTTTTAATTTAAAAATTGCAAAAATCAGTTCACTCAGGTTCACGAGTAATTTATTTAGCTTAACAAACCAACCTTTTTATTCAAAATTTCTATTTCATTTTCTGTTAAATATCTCCACTCACCGGGCTTTAACCCTTTTATGGTTATCCCTCCATAGGAAATTCTTTTCAACTTAAGAACTGGATGCCCTATCGCTAAAAACATTAATTTAACCTGTCTTTTTCTCCCTTCATAAAGTTTTATCTCTAATAAAGCTCTTTTACCTTTTTTAGCAATTAATTTCACTTTAGAAGGTGCAGTCCTTCTCCCATAAAGAGGAATTCCCCTCTCCAATTTTTCAAGTTTTTCAGGACCTGGGACGCCTTTAACTTCAACTCTATAAATTCTTTCAATTTTGTAACGAGGATGTGTGAGTCTATATGCAAGCTCCCCGTCATTAGTTAAAAGTAATATTCCTTCACTGTCGTAGTCCAG
>CAZWBN010000105.1:0-6381 GCA_964632095.1 uncultured Clostridia bacterium
TAAGTTCAATTTTCCTTCAGATATTCAGTCAACTCAGGAATTTTCTCGTTAAAGATTAATGTGAAAAATTAAAAAATGAAGAACACTGGATTTATAGATATTCAAATATAATTATTAGGAACTTTTAACAAAATTTCTCAAAACGGGGATGTGTAATAAGGAGAATGTTAAAGAAATTTTCAGCAACAGGTTATTTCAGCAAACTCATTTATTTATATTTATTTCTTTGCTTCTATCTTCTTGTCTCTCCTCCAAGCAGAAGGCTAGTAAGTTTCTCCTACCCAGCAAACTTATCAGACTGTTGTACTCAAAATTTCTGACAGCGATACTATCTTGGTTTGCATAGATCATAAAGAGGTTAAGTTCATTTACTTGGCATAGATATTCTTGAGAAATTCGAAAGTAAAAAGCTTTATAGGAAACATCCAAATGCAATATAAATGTTGAGTACATGAAAAGCCTTGGGAAAATTACCACTTTTCATACAAAGGAATTTCTTCATGAAGAAAACCGGATAAAAGTTATTGTTACGACCATGATTATTATTGATGTACTTTAGAAATTGTTGTTCTGTCAAATAGAATCAATTATAACAAACAGATGGTGATAGATAAATATATGCATTTACAAATATCGTAGTTGTTTAAAAATAAAAATTTGCTTTAGGAAAAAATGGAAAAAGCTGGATAAATTGCTTGGATAGAAAAAAAAGAGAAAGAATTGTAAAATTGCAAAATTTACTTGACTTGCATATTATTGATTATATAATTTTATTTAATATTTTATAATTTTTTTTAATAACAACGTGGTGAAAAATAGGAAACTTTTATATATTCAACCTGATCTAAAATTTTCACAGGAACAAGATTTTAATCATTTTATAATAGAAAGACAGTTATTTAAGTTGTAGTGTAAGATATTACAAAACTTTTGATATGATAGAAAGAAATAATACAAAAAGAGTTGTAAGTTAGAGAGGGGATATTACTTAATTTTTAAAGATGTTTGATAAAAGAAATACAAAAATTAAAAACAAATTACAAAAGTTAAGTTAATAAGGAGGTGAGAAGGAGTGGAAGTTAGTACTCCCAGATGGGATGATTTAAGAAAAAAATTAACTACTTCGAAAAAAATTAAGATGTTTTTAAGGGATGAATTAAAAATGCATACTAGTGAGATTAGAAGAGAGATTGAGAAGATTGTTGTTAATATGATGAACGATAGAATACCTAAATATCTAGATAAGCTGGAGGCATACATTGATAAATTAAATGAAAAAAATCCTACAAGAGGAAAATTATTTAAGTTGATTTTGGAAGTTATCTATGAAGAAGAGGATAAGTTCAAACTTCCAGAACATCTTCCTGAGGGACAAAAATTTGAAGAAGAAGAAATAGAGAAAAGTGTAGAAGTCCAAAGTGGTATTATAGGAAGAGTAGTTATTTCCAAAGCTACACCAGCCACACCTTATACTTTCTCTTTTTGGCTCAGATATGATGAAAATTGTCATGTTCAACCTGGCGATATGATAAAAATAAGAATACCCAGTACAGGAAGAAATAAAAACTGTATAGCTGTAGTAGAAAAAGTTGAATCGATAAGCGATATTCCGGATTCTATCACTGGTTTTTATAGCTGGTCTTATGGAGAACCATCAGAGGAAATGCCTACTAGAAAGCCAGTGATAAGGGAATGTAACGCTAGAATTATATATAGGACCGATGACAAACACGTTCCTTTTGTAGGACCTTACGAAGTGTACTTAGCAGAAGCAAAGGAAATTGAGGAAGCTCTAAGCAATAGAATCGGCAAACAAAATCGCATTTTATTAGGTTTTACTCAAGACGCTTTCGAAACGATGGTCCCTGTTTTTGGGGATTTTAGGTACTTGTTTGGTTATAGAGCAGGACACATTAATATTTGTGGAAAATCAGGAGTAGCGGGTAAAACAAGTTATGCTCTTTTCTTAATAGCGAATGCTCTTAGTTTTGTTGACCCTGAGTCTAAGGAACATCTTCTTGGATGTATTGCTTTCAATGTAAAAGAGAAAGATTTACTGTCTATTAAGAATTTTGATCATAATTCACTTGATGAGGCGATAGAGGAATTAAGAAATACATACAATTATGAACTAGATGCAAGAATGTGGGAGAAAGCTGAGGAACTTGAAATAAATCCTATTGAGATTTTCAAAAAAGCAAAGTTCTATGAACCAGGTATTTCTCCCAGTACAGATGTAGAACGATATTGTTTTGGATTACAAGACATTTTAGATGTTGGACTCGATGTATTTATGTGTTTATTCAATCCGGAGGACATTGACGACAAAATGGAATCTCTCTTTTACAGTTTAGATGATGAGTATCATGATGGAAAAAAGTCATTTAACGATCTAATAAACGGTGTCAAAGCTCAACTTCAAAAAGCTGGGAAGACTCAAAATGTGATACTAGGAAACACCCCTCATCATGTAGCAACAGTACAAAAGTTTTGGAACAGGTTAAACAAAATTTTGAGAAGTCTTCAATCTTGTATTGTATGTGACTGCCCAAGAGGTAACCCTATTCCAGTGATGGATCTTTTTTCTGGTGAACTTTTTGTAATCGACATAAAATCCCTTCCAGACAACGGGAAGAGGATGGTATTTCTTTACATTATGAAGTTCTTAGACCAAATACTTGAAGCAAAAAAAGAAGGTAAAAATGAAGTACGTATTGGATCTATAAAAATATCCGATTTAAGCTTATTTCCTTCCAGGGTAGTTGTATTTGTCGATGAATTAAATAAATTTGCTCCTTCGGGTAAAAGTAGATCACCTATAAAAAGTTCTATTATCGATATAGTTGCACGAGGTAGAAGTATAGGTCTTACTTTAATAGGAGCAGAACAACTGGCATCTCAGATAGATGAGGAGATTCTTGTTAACACTTCTACTTACTTAGTAGGAAAACAGGAGTATGTAGAATTGTCAGATAAATTTTACAAATGGATTCCTGAAGGGCTTAAGGAAAGAGTACCATATTTACAACCTGGAGAAATGTTACTTTTCCACGAACAGCACACTGTTCCAATAATTATAAGATTTCCTAGACCTTTGCATAGAGTAGAGGAATAATGGTTTTAATTAGAGAAAGAGGACCTCTTTTTGTACCTGATTTTTTTGTTGAAGACGTTACAACTAGACCAGTTTATGATGTGTACGATACCAATTGTGTCGAGATCGGAGGGAAGGAAAAAGTTCCTCCTGATTTGAAAGATATTCAAAAATTTAATGCTTTTGCGGATGGATCGATGCGTCTTTATCGGATTGGTGTGATGCGCAAGTATGGAATTCCATTATACTTTGCGACAATTTCAGCAGTAGTGTTATCCCGTGGCAAAGACAAGGTATTAAGATCTACTACGCATTTTAAAAGAGTTTCTTTAATCATTTTTCCGAAATATCTCTTTTTTCAAATTATTCCGGATGAGCAAGCAAAGAAAGACTTGATTGAAATTTTGGAAAATCTAAAGAAGATACTTAGACACAAAAAACAGTCTTTTATTCTTGAAGAAGAACTTCCAAAGAAAGGAGGGTTTGAGTTTCTGGCTGAAAACTCTTATCTGTGGATTTTTTGTGATATCTCTTTCAAAGGGATTACATCTCCGCGTTTTGGAGAAGAAACTTCAGCAGAAGCGAACGTTCTTATAAAACCTGAAGATCTCTTCAACCCTAATAGAATAAAAAATGTAGCCAGAGCACGAAGTAGATTTATAATGAATTTACTTGAATTCGCTTCTGTTGGCAATTTTATACTAGAGCAATATAAACAAGGCAAAACTCCGAGAGTTTTGGTTGATGGGGTTATTCCTCGGTTATCAAGAATAAAAAAGGCATTAAAACTAGATACGCCTGACGGACAGTACATTTATCAAAAGTGTGTATCATCGATGGTAGGATTTATCAAAAATCCAAGAGTTATTCCTAAAGAAAAAGAAGAATTTCTAAGGTTATTAGAACTTGACCAATTTGAATTTAAAGTTTACAAAAGCAAATCAGACCTTAACGATCTTGAGGCATATGAAGAATCTGTCCTTGAAAAGACAACATCAGAGGAAACAGACGAAAATTACTTCATCTTTCTCAAATTTAGAAAGATCCCAGAGTATGAAAGTCTTCTACACGGGCTCGTAAAAATTCATCTTAAACCCGGGATAGAAGATATTGACTTTAAGGAAGTGGCATCAGCAGTCTATTATGAAAGATTTCCTTTTCCAAGTAATAGAAACCGATTCTTTAACGAGCCTTTCCCTATCGAAGAAGCAGAAAAAGTAGCACAAAGCCTTTTAGTTAGCGAAGAAGAAGCAAGAGGATTTATGTTTTCTATTCTTAAGCTTTATTTTTAAAATAATCGGTGCCTATAAATGTTTTTCAAAATTTTAAATAAAGAAGCTAGGAAGTTTAATTTATTTGAAACGACTCTTAAATCTCTAGAATCTATATTGAGAACTAAAAAGCCAAAACGAGTTGTTGTAGCTTTTTCTGGGGGAAAAGATAGCACGGCTTTGTTGTTTTTGACCTCGGCAGTCCTTGCTAATACAGGCATTCCTTTAACTGTTATAACAGTAGACACACTTGTTGAAAACTTTGTTATCAGAGATCACATTAAAAATTTTTTCGACCAATTTCGCAAATTGGTAGATAATGAAATTCCATGTGAAATTGAAATTCTGACACCTGAATTAGAGTTTACCTATTGGGTTTGTATCATAGGAAGAGGATATCCTGCCCCGACACCATGGTTTCGTTGGTGTCAGAGACACTTAAAAATGAAACCAGTTTTTAAATTTCTTAGAAAGCTAGCGGAAAAAGAAAACTTTATTTTACTTACAGGACATAGACTTTCAGAAAGTTCAGAACGTACAAGAATTTTAAAAAACAGAGTAACAGAAATGCGAATTTATAATAAGAATGGAAAATACCCGCAATATGCACCGCTGTTGTATTGGCATGATTTAGATGTGTGGAATTTTTTATTCTTGTGTGGAAGAGAAGATGTAGCTTGTCTTTATAAAGAAGCTAGAGGTGAATGTCCTCTTGTTTCTCTAGCACCTAAAAGCCACCCCTATAGTGCTCGTTTTGGATGTTGGGTGTGTACAGTTGTAAGGAAAGATAGAAGCCTTGAAAATCAAGCGGAAAATAATGCTGTATTTAAAAATCTTCTCGAATTTAAAGAATGGTTAAGGATTTTTACTTCTCTTCCTCAAAATAGAACAGGATATAATAGACGAGGTAAATATGTGGGATATGGAAAAGGTACACTTACAATAAAGGCTAGAAAAAAAATTTTAAGCTCACTTTTAGAATTACAAAAAAAACTTCAACTTAATTTAATTTCAGATAGGGAGCTTGATATTATTATGACTTTACTTCATAATAATAAATAAAATTTATATAAGTTTTTGGTTTAAATTACTATTACTTTAAATTCGCAATTTGTAGTTTTTTAAAATTTTTTAAAAAAATTTTGAATAAATATTATCTTTTTTTTGGATTTTATGGTTCTATTGATAGATAGGCAGTATACAATGTAAAGTCAAAATAAAAGAAATTATGAAAAACTTACATATGATTCAAATATGGATCTAGAAGAGATAAAAAAAAATTAATTTTTTTTTAAAAAATAAACGGTTTTTGAAAGTCAAAATTTTTTGAATTTAACAAAATAGCTTGATAGTTATATTATTTTTTTGAAAAAGCTCTTGATTGGAGATTGAGAACTCGGAATAAAGTTTAAAAGAGTAGAAATATTGAAATAAAATCAAAAATTAGAACTTAAATTATTCTAAATTGTTCTCTCATTAAGTTTAGTTGATATTAATTGCTTACTTATGTTAAAAATTAAATAAAAAAGACATAATTTTTTCTAAACTTTAGAATATTTCGAATTTTATAGCGACTTTCTTTTTCTTAGGAAATATAATAAATTTTAGTTAAAAAATTATTTAAATTTTATTGGGAGAGGATCTAAAAAATATTATTGATTTTTCAAATGTATTATTTTTCAAAAAATTTATTTATATAGAAAAAAATTTTATTGAGCTTTCTTTACCTTGTTATAAAGGCATTATAACATTACCTTCTGCAGGTTCTTTGTATTCTTAAGAAAATATAGAAAAAGAGTCATAAGATATTTATATTTAAGTGGAGCATGCTACTCAGAATTTACTTTTATAGGCAATAGCATTTGGAATAGGAGCTGATCCTGCTATGCTTTTTGTGAAGAAAAATTTTTTATTTTTCCAAGTAATATTAACTTAAAAAACGGTAGTTTTTAAGTAGTAAATTAAAATTAAATGGAAGTTGATTTTCTTCTTATAAATCCTTGGATTTATGATTTT